>JAOARA010000311.1 GCA_025211115.1 Roseicyclus sp.
ACGGGTGGGGCGCTGGCTGCTGGACCGGGCCGAGCGCGAAACTGAAGTTTCGCGTCCCGGAAAACTGCAGTTTTCCGCCCAGCCCCAGATCAAGGTGTTCGTCGACACCGCCCCGGTGATGGAAAAACCCCTGGCACAGGCCGCGGGCCTCGGCTGGCAGGGCAAGCACACGAACCTTCTGTCGCGTGATCTTGGCAACTGGTTCTTCCTCGGCGCGATCTTCACCACCATCGAGCTGGAACCGGACCCTCCGCAGTCCGAGCATTGCGGCTCCTGCACCGCCTGCCTCGACATCTGCCCGACCGCGGCCTTTCCCGCGCCCTTCCAGCTGGACGCGCGGCGCTGCATTTCCTACCTCACGATCGAGCACAAGGGCCCTGTGGACCTCGAGCTGCGCGAGAAGATGGGCAACCGCATCTATGGCTGCGACGATTGCCTTGCCGTCTGCCCCTGGAACAAGTTCGCGGCAGAGGCGACGGAATTGCGCTATGCTGCGCGGGCCGAGCTGGAAAGCCCGCCGCTGGAACAGCTGGCCGCGCTGGACGACGCCGGGTTCCGCGCGATGTTCGCGGGCAGCCCCATCAAGCGGATCGGGCGCGACCGCTTCGTGCGCAACGTGCTCTACGCGATCGGAAACTCGGGCGAAAAACGGCTCGAACCCGCCGCGCAGAGCCTGACGGATGACCCCGACCCCACGGTCGCGGAGGCCGCCCGCTGGGCGGTGGAAAGGTTGAGATGAAGCTTCTGATCTTCGGCTATGGCTACACCGCCCGCACCCTCGTGGCCGAGATGAACGCCGCGCCGGGCGAGACCCGTGTCACCACGCGCAGCCCCGACAAGGCCGCAAGGCTGCAGGCCGAGGGCCTGACCGCCCGAGTCTTTCCCGGCACGGACATGGCCGCGGACCTGCACTGGGCCACCCATGTCCTGATCACCGCCGGGCCCGAGGACGGGCACGATCCCGTCCTTGCCCATGCGCGCGACGCCATCGCCGCCGCCGCCGACGGGCTGGTCTGGGTCGGCTACCTCTCGACCACGGGGGTTTACGGCGACCATTCCGGCGGCTGGGTGGACGAAGAGACGCCCCTCACCCCCTCCACCGCGCGGGGCCGCGCGCGCGTCGCGGCCGAGGGCGAATGGCAGGCGCTTTACCACGCGCACGGTCTGCCACTGCACATCTTCCGGCTGGCGGGCATCTACGGGCCGGGGCGCGGCCCCTTCGCCAAGGTCCGCGAAGGCACCGCGCGGCGGATCGTGAAACCGGGGCAGGTCTTCAGCCGCATCCATGTCGAGGACATCGCGCAGGTGCTCATCGCCTCGATGGCGCATCCGCAGGCGGGCGCGGTCTACAACATCTGCGACGATGACCCGGCCCCGCCACAGGACGTGATCGCCCATGCCGCCGAGCTGCTTGGCCTGCCGGTTCCGCCCGAGGTGCCCTATGACGAGGCCGAGCTGTCGCCGATGGCACGCAGCTTTTACGCCGAATCGAAACGCGTCGATAACCGCCGCATGAAGGAGGAGCTGGGCATCCGGCTGCGCTATCCCGACTACCGCACCGGGCTGGCTGCGCTGCTCTCCGCCGACGGTGCATGACACCCCTGCACAGGCCCCTCGGCCTGCGCTATAGGGGGCGAAAATCATCGGCATGAGCAGTCAAGATGACCCCCGTCCTTACACGCCGTTCCACGCTGGGCCTGCTGGCCTCGTCCGCCGCGCTTGCGGCCTGCGAACCGTCGCGCTTCATCGCCTATGACGGGCCCGCGGTGACCCGCATCGAGGTGCAGAAATCCGCGCGGCGGATGCATCTTTTGCACCACGCGACGCTGCTGGAGAGCTACGACATCGCGCTGGGCTTCGCACCCGAGGGGCACAAGACGACCGAAGGCGACGGGCGCACGCCCGAAGGGCGTTACATCATCGACCGGCGCAACCCGAACAGCGCCTTCTACCTGTCGCTGGGAATCAGCTACCCCAACGCGGACGATCTCGCGCAGGCGCGGGCGCGCGGCGTCAGCGCGGGGGGCGACATCTTCATCCACGGTACACCCGAACCCCGCAAGAATCGCGGCGACTGGACGGTCGGGTGCATCGCCGTGAAGAATCGCGAGATGCGGCACATCTATGCCGCGGTGCGGGATGGAACGGTGATCGACATTCACGCCTGACCCCGGCGCTCAGGCGCGGTCAACCCCGTCGCCCAGCACGAGGCACCACCAGATCTTGCCGCCCGGCATCTGCACGCCACCAAGGCCCATGTCGCGCGCCCGCGGATCGACCAACACCGCGCGCGTGTCGGCCCGGCCGGACCAGGCGGTGACGGTCTGCAGCTCATCCTCGTAACTTTCCGCGATGGCCTCGCCCAGGACGGTGCCGCGATAGCCCGCGCGCCCTGCCCGTTCGACCGGCGTCGCGCCGTCCGGGCCAATATGCCCGGCCCGGTTCCGCGCCGCCATGTCCCGCGCATGGGCCGCCGCGGCCGCGTTCAACGCCGCATCCAGGGCCAGCGGCGGCACCCCCTCGGCGTGGCGCTGCGCGTTCACGCCATCGCGCGCGCGCAACCGGATGCCCGCGACATCGGCCGGGTCGATCCGGTAGATCGCCGGCAGCGGCACCCCGTCCGGCCCAAGCCTCGGCGCGGGCCGCAGGCAGCCGGGCAACACGGCCAGCGCAGGCAGCGCGACCGAGGCGGTCAGGACATGGCGGCGTGTCATCATCATGGCACGCCCGATCCTACGAAAAACCGTTTAGATTTCGTTGATGACGCGCGCGATGACAGCGGCTACACCACGGCCGACCGCAAAAAAGCACAGGGGTTTTCGAAAGGCCGATCCGCGCATTCGCCCGGCCCTGCCTGCTTCGCCACTCAGGTGTTGCTTATTTGACGACATCGGGGCAATCCTGTTGTCAGGCCAATTTCCGATGCATTGCAATCGCATGGCATTGCTGTTTAAAGAATTGGCACGAGGTACAGTCTTGGGTGCCCTGACCTTGCGCATAGTGCGTGAAAATGGGCGTATCTTGGAGGATACAATGAAGAAACTCGCTCTCGCTGCTGCTCTGTCGGTCGTCGCCACTGGCGCGTTCGCAGGCGGCTACGTCGAACCTGCCGTCATCGAGCCCGTCGTCATCGTGGAAGACACCTCTTCCTCGGCTGGCGGCATCCTGGTTCCGGTGCTGGCACTGATCCTGATCGCAGCTGCAGTCGCAGCCAACAACTGATCTGACGCAAGTCACTCGGTTACGAGAAAGGCGGTCCCTCGGGGCCGCCTTTCTTGATTCTGGCGCTGTGTAATCCGACCACCGGGCATCGCGCGACCCGGACCGGCGCGGCTGTCACCCCCCGGTGCCGGTTTCCGCCGCGATCTGCGCCCGCGACTTGCGCGCGCGTTCCGTCGCCGATTTCAGCTGCCCGCAAGCCGCCATGATATCCTCGCCCCGCGGCGTGCGGATGGGCGAGGCATAGCCGGCCTTGTAGACGATATCGGCAAAGCGTTCGATCCGCGCCCAATCGGACCGTTCATAGGGCGCGCCGGGCCATTCGTTGAAGGGGATCAGGTTGATCTTGGCCGGGATGCCGCGGATCAGCTTGACCAGCCGCCGGGCATCCTCGTCGCTGTCGTTAACGCCCTTCAGCATCACGTATTCAAAGGTGATCCGCTCGGAATTGCTGGCCTTGGGATAGGCGCGCAGCGCATCCAGCAGGGTCTCGATGTTCCAGCGTTTGTTGATCGGCACCAGCTTGTCGCGCACCTCGTCCGTGGTGGCGTGGAAACTGACCGCCAGCATGCAGCCGATTTCCTCGGCCGTCTTGGCGATCTCGGGCACCACGCCCGAGGTCGACAGCGTGATACGCCGACGCGACAGCGCGATTCCCTCGCCATCCATGGCGATCTTCATCGCGTCGCGCACATTGTCGAAGTTATAAAGCGGCTCGCCCATGCCCATCAGCACGATGTTCGAGATCAGCCGCGGCCGCTCGCCCATGCCTTCGCCCGGTTCGGGCCATTCGCCCAGGTCGTCGCGCGCCATCATGACCTGGCCGATGATCTCGCCCGCGGTCAGGTTGCGCACCAGTTTCTGCGTGCCGGTGTGGCAGAAGGAACAGGTCAGCGTGCAGCCCACCTGGCTGGAAATGCACAGCGTCCCGCGATCTTCCTCGGGGATATAGACCACCTCGACCTCGTGGCCGCCCGCGATCCGCACCAGGTATTTCCGCGTCCCGGCCGCCGACACGTCGCGCTTCACCATCTCGGGCAGTTCGATCACGAAACGGTCGGCCAACTCGGCGCGATAGGCCTTTGACAGGTTCGTCATCGCGTCGAAGTCGCGGACCCCCCAGACATAGATCCACTGCCAGATCTGGCTGACCCGCATCTTCGCCTGTTTCTCCGGTGTCCCGGCGGCGATGAGCGCGTCGCGCATCCCCTCGCGCGTCAGCCCGACAAGGTTGACGGGCCCCTCGGGCAGCTTGCGGGGAATGGTCAGGACATCCTGCGTGATCGGCGCAGAGGCGGACATGGGGCATATTCCTTTGAAGATTGGGGGCACATACAGCCATGTGCGCCCCCACGCAAAGGGTTTTGCCGGGACGGGCCGCGCCCGGTCAGTTGCCGCAGCGCGCCTCGGCGTCCTCGACCGCGGCGGTAAAGCCCATCAGCGAGAACGTATCCTGCGTCTGCGTGCCCCGGCTCGAGCGCGCGGTCAGCACCGCGTCGGCGCCGCGCTTCATCGCGGTGATGATGCGCTGGTCATCCTGCGGAGAGGCCGCCCAGGCCATCTCGCCCTCGGTGAACAGCTCGAAGGACGAATCGCCGATCTCCATCGACACGGTCGAGCCATCGGCGAAGGGATAGCCGCCGGTGAAGGACACCTCGCCCAGCCGGTCCTGTCCGGGCCAGAAGCTGACGAACATCAGGATCTCGCCCCGCCGCACCGACACGACGCGCCCGTCGCGGGTGTTGACCGTCTCGCGCGGGGTCGAGACGACCCAGCATTGCGTCGGATCATCCTCGACGAAGACCGACCAATCCGTTTCGGCGTTCACGCGATTGGTGGATTCTTCCTGCGCCAGCGCCATGCCGCCCACGACAAACAGCACCGTTCCCGCCAGCGTCCCGACAAGCCAGTGTTTCATAACGAGAGCCTCCGCCCCTTCTGCCTCTGGTCTGTGCCCGGTTTTTCGTTCAGGTACTGTGCGGGCCGCAGACCTTATCCACAACGAACCTAATGGAAAGCGGTCAGCAGAAAAAGCCCCGGTGGCGGAAAATCGCCGGGTCGTGAAGGGGATGGGATGATGGGCGAAAACGCGGAACGTCTGGTCGAGGTCTGGCGCGGTGAATTCTGCGAAAGCGAACACCGCGGACATGTCGCGGTCTGGCACGCGGATGCGGGCCTGATCTGGGGTCTGGGCGATGTCGACGGGGTGTTCCTGCCGCGCTCCTCCTCCAAGATGATCCAGGCGCTTCCCCTGCTCGAAACCGGGGCCGCCGACGCCCATGGGCTGACCCCCGCGCATCTGGCGCTGGCCTGTGCCTCGCACAGCGGGATGACGGTTCACAGCGACATGGTCACGGCCTGGCTGGCCGAGCTTGGCCTTGGCGACGACGACCTGCGCTGCGGCGCGCATTACCCCTATCACGAGCCGACGCGTGACCGGATGGTCTGCGCCGATCACGCGCCGGGGCAGTGCCACAACAATTGCTCGGGCAAGCACTCGGGCTTCCTGACCGTGACCCGGCACCTCAAGGCCGGGCCGGAGTATGTCGAGCCCGACCACCCCGTGCAGCGCATGGTGAAAACGGCCTGGGAAGAGCTGACCGACGAGACCTGCCCCGGCTACGGGATCGACGGCTGTTCCGCCCCCAACTTCGCCTCCACCGTCAAGGGCTTCGCCCATGCCCTGGCGCAATTCGCCGCCGCGACCGAGGGCGCGGATGCGCGCCAGACCGCCATGGTCCGCCTGCGCGAGGCGATGATGACCCACCCCCTGATGGTCGCGGGCGAGGGCCGCTCCTGCACCCGGCTGATGGAGGCGATGGGCCACCGCGCCGCGATCAAGACCGGGGCCGAGGCGGTCTTCGGCGCGATCGTCCCCGAGCATCGCATCGGCATCGCCGTCAAGATCGCCGACGGCGCGACCCGCGCCTCCGAGGCGGTGATCACGCAGCTCCTGGCGGCCCTCGGCCTGCTCGAGGCCGGGCATCCGCTGGTCCGCGAGTATACCCACGGCCCGATCCTGAACCGCCGCGGCATCGACACCGGCCATTACCGCCTGACCGAGGCGCTGGCAGGCTGGCGCCCCGCGCTCTGACCGCGCCGCGCGTCACCCCGCCGACAGGATACGCGGCAGCACCGGGACCGGGCAAAACCCCTCGGGCGCGCGGTCGCGGATCATCCCCTGCACCTCGGCCTTTTTCAGGGGCTTGGTGAGATAGGCGTCGATCCCGGCGGCAAGGATACGCTCCCGGTCGCCCTCCATCGCATGCGCGGTCATGGCGATGATCGGCACCGGCGGCAGCCCCTCCGCCGCCTCCTGCGCGCGAATCGCGCGGGTGGCGTCGAGGCCATCCATCTCGGGCATCGAGATATCGGTGAAGATCACATCGGGCCGCTCGCGCCGCGCCGCCGCCACAAGCGCCACGCCGGTCTCGACCAGCTCGAGGTCGAGGTCGAGCCCCTTGAGCATCGCCCGGAACACCAGCTGGTTGGTCTTGTTGTCCTCGGCCGCCAGCAGCCGCAGCCGCCTGCGCGGCGGGGCAACCTCGCCCCCCGCCTCCCCCGCCGCAACGCCGAGGCGCAGGTCGAAACCGAAACACGACCCCACCCCCGGCTCGGACCGCAGCCAGATCTCGCCGCCCATCACCTCGACCAGCCGCCGCGTGATCGCCAGCCCGAGGCCCGTGCCGTCGAAGCGGCGCGTCGTCTCGGCCTCCACCTGGTTGAACTCGCCGAAGACATGGGCCTGCATCTCGGGCGCGATGCCGATGCCCGTGTCCTCGACCGTGACGCGCAGCGCCACCTCGCCCGGCGCGGGGGTCTCGGGGGCCTGCGCGACGCGCACGGTGACCGTGCCCGCTTCGGTGAATTTCACCGCGTTGCCGATGAGGTTGGTCAACACCTGCCGGATGCGCCCGCGGTCGCCGATCACCCGCGCGGGCAGCCCCGCCTCCAGCTCCAGCCGCAGCTCGACCGGCTTGCCCTCGAGGCCGGGGCGCATCAGCTGGAAAATCTCCTCGACCAGCTGCGCCATCTCGCAGGGTTCGGCCCGCAGCACCAGCTTTCCGGCGTCGATCTTGGAATAATCGAGGATGTCGTTGATGATGACCAGCAGCGCCTCGCCCGAGCTGCGGATGGTCTCGGCGTAAAGGCGCTGCTCCTCCGACAGCTCGGTCTCGCGCAGCAGCGCCGCCATCGAAACGACGCCGTTCATCGGCGTGCGGATCTCGTGGCTCATGTTGGCAAGGAAGGCCGACTTCGCCCGCGTCGCGGCCTTGGCCTTGTCCAGCGCACGCTCCAGCGCACGCTCGCGCCGGATGGTGTCGGTGATATCCACGGCAAGGCTGACCATGTCGCCCTCGGGCGTCCGCTTGTCGATCAGCCGGACATAGGCCCCGTTGAACAGGCGGATATCGACCTGGGGGATGCTGTCCCCCTCCCACCTGGCGCGCATCCGGCGGCGCCAGGCCTCGGGCCGCTCGCCCTGAAGGTCGACAAGCCCCTCCTCGGTGGCGACCCGCAGGATCGCCTCGTAGCTGGCACCGGGCGCGACATCGGCCGCGCCGTCAAAGGCGGCCATCCACGCGGGGTTGGCGATGACGAGACGCCAGTCGCGGTCGAACATGGCGAAACCGTCCTCGACCGCGGTCAGCGCATCCCAAAGCCGCCGCTCGGCCAGCACGGCCTTTTCGGTCGCCACCTCCAGCGCGGCCTGCGCCTTGGTCGAGCGTCCCTTCAGCGCCGCGTTCTCCTCGCGCTGTTCGATGACCTGGTCCGAAAGCGCGCGGGCATGGTCCGACAGCTTGCGATTGGCGGCGTAAAGCTCATCCGATCGCTGCGCCAGCAGGCGCTCGGCCTGCAGCCGCGCGCGCCGTTCGCGCGCCAGTCGGTCGTCGAACCCCCGGATGCTCATGCCTGTCCTTCCCCGCGCCCTCGCGGATGCGGGGCAGAGTGTCAGGACAGGCTGAACAACCGGTTAACGCCGCGTGCGGTGGGCGCAATCGCCCACCCGACGGGTCAGACCCGTTCGATGGCGAGCGCGATGCCCTGCCCGCCGCCGATGCACATGGTGATCAGCGCCTTCGACCCGCCGATCCGCTCCAGCTCGTGCAGCGCCTTGACGGTGATGATCGCGCCCGTGGCCCCCACCGGATGCCCCAGCGCGATGGCCCCGCCGTTCGGGTTCACGCGGGCCGGATCGAGGCCAAGCCCCTTGTTCACCGCCAGCGCCTGCGCGGCGAAAGCCTCGTTCGATTCGATCACGTCGAAATCGCCGATGCCCAGGCCCGTCCGCGCCAGAAGCGCCTCGACCGCCGGAACCGGGCCGATCCCCATCACCTCGGGCCGCACGCCCGCATGGGCGTAGCCGATCACCCGCGCCCGCGGCGTCAGGCCCGCGGCCTCGGCCGCCTCGGCCCGCGCGAGAACCAGCGCCGCCGCCCCGTCGTTGATGCCGCTGGCATTGCCCGCGGTGACGCTCCCGTCTTTCTGAAAGGCGGGGCGCAGCCCGGCCAGCGCCTCGGGTGTGGTGGCCTTGGGATGCTCGTCGGTGTCGAAGGGCACCATGTCGCGCTTCACCCGCACCTCGACCGGCACGATCTGGTCCTTGAAGCGGCCCTCGTCGATGGCGCGCCGCGCCCGCTGCTGGCTTTCCAGCGCGAAAGCGTCCTGCGCCGCGCGGTCGATCCCGTGCTCGGCGGCGACATTCTCGGCCGTCACCCCCATGTGCCCGGTGCCGAAGGGGCAGTGCAGCGCGCCGATCATCATGTCGAGCGCGCGCACATCCCCCATCTTCTGCCCGAAGCGCGCGGCGGGCAGGATATGCGGCCCGTTCGACATGCTTTCGGCCCCACCGGCCAGCCCGAATTGCGCATCCCCCAGCGCAAGCGACTGGATCACCGAGACGATGGCCTGCGCCCCCGACCCGCACAGCCGGTTGACGTTCATCGCGGGCGCCGTGTCGGGAATGCCCGCCGCCATCGCGGCGACGCGGCTCAGATACATGTCCTTGGGTTCGGTGTTGATCACATGGCCATAGACCACATGCCCGATCTGTCCGCCCTCGACGCCGGCACGCTCCAGCGCGGCGCGGGCCACCACGGCCCCCAGCTCGGTCGGCGGCGTCGCGGCAAGGCTGCCCCCGAAAGTGCCGATCGCGGTGCGCGCAGCCGACAGGATGACGATATCGTCCATTCTCTCTCCCCTCCCTTGGAAATCTTCGTTATTGGCCCGCAGCCGCCCCCGCGGGGCCAGCATGACCTCGCGTCGCGGGCTCGGTCGGCGACATCAACGCCGCCATGCCCGCCAGGAACCCCTCGGCCCCCGGCCCCATGCGCGCGATCAGCTCGGCCTGGTAGTCCTGCGCCGCGCGGGCCAGTTCGGCCATCATCGCGCTGCCCTTCTCGGTCAGGGCCAGCACGACCAACCGACGATCCCGCTCGCTGATGCGCTTGGTGATGATCCCGGCCTCCTCCAGCCGCGAGGCGGCGCGGCTGACCTTGGACTTGTCCATGTCCACCCGCGCGTGGATCTCGCGCACCGACACCTCGGCCTCCTGGCTCAGATGCGCCATGACGCGCCATTCCGCACGGCTCAGGCCGAACCGTTCCTGGTAGACCCGCGAAAACTCCCGGCTGAGCCGACCGGCCAGCACGGCGATGCGGTAGGGCAGGAACCCGTCAAGGACGAAAGGCTCGGACATGGGTGGCCCCCGTTCATTGCAACTGCAGCGAAGAATGCGAAAAACGAAGACCCGCCGCAAGCAGATGCGGCGGGCCCTTGGCCGTGTGGTGCGTCGCGCTCAGGCGGCGGTGAACTGCAGCGGGCGCACCTGCTGGAACAGGCCGGTGGCCTTGAGCTTCTCCAGCACCGAGGCCGGCGGCTGCTCGTCGAGGTAGAGCAGCGCGATGGCTTCCCCGTCGCGGGCCGAGCGGCCCAGCGTGAAGTTGGCGATGTTCACGCCGTTCTCGCCCATGGTCTGACCCAGCGTCCCGATGATGCCCGGCACGTCATTGTTGGTGGTGTAAAGCATGTGCTCGCCGATCTCGGCGTCGATGTTGATGCCCTTGATCTGGATGAAGCGCGGCTTGCCGTCGCTGAAGACCGTGCCCGCGATGGACCGCGTCTTGAGCTCGGTCTTGACCACCAGCCGGATGTAGCCGTCGAAGACGCCGGTCTTGTCCTGCGTCGTGGTCGACACCTCGATCCCGCGATCCTTGGCGATGATCGGGGCCGAGACCATGTTCACGTCCGGGTTCGTGGCCTTCATGATCCCCGCGATGGCGGCGCAGTTCAGCGCCTTGAGGTTCATGTCCTTGGCGACACCGTTATAGACGACCTCGATATCCTCGATCGCCTCTTCGGTCAGCTGGCCCACGAACGCGCCCAGATGCTCGGCCAGCTTCAGCCAGGGGCCCATGATCCGCGCCTCCTCCGCCGTGACGGACGGCATGTTCAGCGCGTTGGTCACCGCACCCGTCAGCAGGTAATCGGCCATCTGTTCGGCCACCTGCAGGGCGACGTTTTCCTGCGCCTCGGTCGTGGCCGCGCCCAGGTGCGGGGTGACGACGACATTCTCGAGACCGAACAGCGGGTTCTCCGTCGCCGGTTCCTCCTTGAACACGTCGAAGGCCGCGCCCGCGACATGGCCCGAGGTGATCAGCTCGGCCAGCGCGGCCTCGTCGACCAGCCCGCCGCGCGCACAGTTGACGATGCGCACGCCCTTCTTGGTCTTGGCAAGGTTCTCGGCCGACAGGATATTCGCCGTCTTCTCGGTATAGGGAACATGCAGCGTGATGAAATCGGCCTTGGCCAGCAGCTCGTCCAGCTCGACCTTGGTCACGCCGATCTGCGTGGCGCGTTCCTCGGACAGGAAGGGGTCATAGGCCAGAACCTTCATCTTCAGCCCCAGCGCCCGGTTGCAGACGATGGACCCGATGTTGCCCGCGCCGATCACGCCCAGCGTCTTGCCGGTCAGCTCGACCCCCATGAAGCGCGACTTTTCCCACTTGCCCGCATGGGTCGAGGCATTCGCCTCGGGGATTTGCCGCGCGACGGCGAACATCATGGCGATGGCATGCTCGGCGGTGGTGATCGAGTTGCCGAAGGGCGTGTTCATCACGATGATGCCCTTCTTCGACGCCTCGGGAATGTCGACATTGTCGACCCCGATGCCCGCGCGCCCGATCACCTTGAGGTTCGTGGCCTCGGCGATGATCTTTTCGGTGACCTTGGTCGCCGAACGGATGGCAAGCCCGTCATACTCGCCGATCACGGACAAAAGCTTGTCCTTGTCCTTGCCGATGGAGGGGTCGAAGGTGACGTCGATGCCGCGGTCGCGGAAGATCTGAACGGCGGCTTCCGACAGCTTGTCGGAGATGAGAACCTTGGGGGCCATGGGTGTGGTCCTTTGATGAAATGGGGGGAGACACGCCGGGCTGAAGCCCGGCCTACATCTGCAATCCTGGGGGGTAAGCCGGGCTTGAGCCCGGCACACCGTCAGGCCGCGTCGGCCTGTGCCGCGATCTCGGCGTGGAAGGCCCAGTCGAGCCAGGGCAGCATCGCCTCGATATCCGCCGTCTCGACCGTCGCACCGCACCAGATGCGCAGCCCGGCGGGCGCGTCACGATAGGCGCCGATATCCAACGCCACGCCCTCGGCCTCCAGCCGCTTGGCGACGGCCTTGGCAAATGCCGCGCCATCCGCGATCCGCGGATCGGTGAACTTGAGGCAAACGGACGTGTTCGACCGCGTCGCCGGGTCCTCGGCCAGGTTGGCGATCCAGTCGCGCGCGTCGCAGAACTCGAAGATCGCCTGCGCATTGGCATCGGCCCGCGCCATCAGCGCCGGCAGCCCGCCGATGGCCTTCGCCCAATCCAGCGCGACCAGGTAATCCTCCACCGCCAGCATCGAGGGGGTGTTGATCGTCTCGCCCACGAAGATGCCTTCGATCAGCTTGCCGCCCTTGGTCAGGCGGAAGATCTTGGGCAACGGCCATGCGGGCGTGTACGATTCCAGCCGCTCCACCGCGCGGGGGCTCAGGATCAGCATCCCATGCGCGGCCTCGCCGCCCATGACCTTCTGCCAGGAGAAGGTGGTCACATCCAGCTTGTCCCAGGGCAGATCCTGCGCGAAGGCCGCGCTGGTCGCGTCGCAGATCGTCAGCCCGGCCCGATCCGCCGGGATCGCGTCGCCATTCGGCACGCGCACACCGCTGGTGGTGCCGTTCCAGGTGAAGACCACGTCAGTGTCGAAATCGACCTGCGCGAAATCGACGATCTGGCCATACTCGGCCGTCATCACCTTGGCGTCGAGCTTCAGCTGCTTGACCGCATCGGTCACCCAGCCCGCGCCAAAGCTTTCCCAGGCGATCATCGTGCAGGGCCGCGCGC
>JAOARA010000312.1 GCA_025211115.1 Roseicyclus sp.
CGGTCCCCCTCGCGGATGCGACGACCGCGGGCCCGAGCTTCACCGCGCCGGGGCTCTTGGCCGGGGATGCGGCCGTGACGCTGACCTTCGAGCTGGTGGTGACGGACAGTCTCGGGTTGGCCAGCGTCGCTGACGCGGTGACCATCACCGTGACGGCGCCCCCTATGCCGGAGGGTGCCGAGGTGGTGGTCGATGTGTCCGGTGCCGAGGCGCTGCCGGCCGACGCGTCTTCGGAAGCGGAGATCACCGTGATCCTGAAGAATGGCGACGGAACCCGGCACACGCGCGGTGGCGTCAGGGTCATGGCCTCCACCTCGCATGGAATATTGCGTCAGAACCCGGAAGGGTCGTCCATTCCGATGCGGGACAATGGCGATGGCAGCTATTCCGCATGGCTGCGCGCGGCCGAGCCCGGCATCGCGACCGTGCGTATCACTGTCGAGGAGGAGGTCCTGGGAAGCGTCCGCGTCGCCTTTGCGGCAACCGCGATCCCCGATACGGTCGCGCGGACCGAAGGCCGGATCGCGGGCTTCTTGCTGGGCCGCGTCAACCAGCTTGTTTCGAACCAGCCGCGGCTCACGCGGTTCCTGCACGGCGAGGGCTGCGGGTCGCTCAACGCGCGGATCACCGGACCCAGCGGATCGGTCGACGGCTGTGTCGCGCACGGGGCGCTCTGGAGCGAGGTGACGGCAACATGGGGCCGCGAGACGACCTATGCGCTGGGCACGATCGGCGCGCATCGTTTCATCAACGACAACGTCCTGCTGGGCGCCATGGTCCAGTTCGACCATGCCGTTGACGGCGTTAATGACGCCGCGGGGCGCGGGTGGATGGCTGGCCCGTATTTCGCCGCGAAGCTGGATGGGCAGCCGCTCCATGTCAGTGGGCGGCTGCTTTATGGTCAGACCCGCAACACGATCACGCCGATCGACTCCTATTCCGACACCTTCACGACCGTGCGCTGGCTGGCGGACTTCGAGTTGCAGGGAGAGATCGAAACCCCGCGCGTCATCTGGTCTCCGTCGCTCGGCCTGACGCATGCGACCGATACGCAGCAGGCCTACACCGACAGTCTCGGGCAGCGCATCGGTGCGCAAACGGTCAGCCTGACCCAGGTCACCGGGGGGCTGGATTTCCTTGTGCCCTGGACGGTGTCGAGGGGCGACATGCAGATGACGGGTGGCCTTGCGGCGCTTTACTCGGCGACGGCGGGCGGAGAGACCGATTTCGACGGGCTCCGCGGCCGGGTGCATCTGGGGCTCGATTGGCAGTCGGGCACGGGCAGCACGGTGCAGCTCGGTGCGTTCCATGACGGGTTGGGCACCGACTACAGCGCGTTCGGGGCCAATCTGGCGGTCGAGATCCGCTTCTGAGTGGCCCGCCACCATCGGGCCCTGAGGGTCACGCCCGCCATGGCGGCTCCAACGGGCCGCGGCACGTGCCGATGCCTTTCGGGACGGCGCGTGGCGATGCCCTCGGGGGAGATGACCGGCGAAGGTGCATCCCGTGCCTGCAAGACCAATCGCTGCGACGATCTCATGGAATCGCGCTGGCACATCATGCTTTGGCTGATTGTTCTGGCGAAGGGAGCGAATTTTTTGTATACTTTGTCAAGTATCGTGTTGCAAAGTGGAACCGAGCACAGAGAGGCTTCACTTAAGTAACTATTTTTAAAACAAAAAAAGCTGAAACCAGCTACATCACACGCTTCGCATGTCAGGCAAGGAGCGCTAACAATGACCGAATTTCCACAAGGTGGGCCGCGTCGACGCGGCCCTGTACAGGCTCTTGCCTTGATCCCGCTCGCCATTGCGGTTCCGGGCGAACTGGTGTCCCAGACATTGCTGGACAGCATCATCGACGCATATGGCGATGAGCTGGATGTCGACATGAGCATGGGTCTTCAAGACACGCTCCCCTTGCGGCAAGACATCACCGCTCCCAGTATGAACCAGGGCATGAACGATCAGGTTCCGGGCATACTGGAGCCCGCTCAATACTGGCGTTCCCTGTCCGACCCGTCCCAAATCACGCCGCAGCCCGTTGGTGCCGACGAAGGCCTGGCGTTCGGTTCGGCGTATCAACCTGTTGACTTGGACATCCTGGAGCAGCTCGACCCCTCCAACACCGCGCAATCCGTCATCGGGGCGAGCGAGCAAAGTCAGTTCACACCTGCAATGACACGTCATCCGATCCCGTCGAATGCACAGGTGGAGGCGGTGTCACCTCCTGCGGGAGCCGCGAATTTTCCGACCAACCGCTCCGATGTCCGGACCTGGGCGGAAACCTACAGCGACCAAGTGTTATCGACGGTCAACCAGGTGGCAGAGGGTGTTCTGCCACCCGAAAACACGGATGAGATAGAAGCGCGCCTTTCCGCGTTGCTGAACCGGATTATCGGTCAGTAGCCACGAAGGCCGCGACGGGGCCGGTTGCATCTTCCCGGAGCGTCGTGTCGTCCGACGCTTCACACGCGCGCCGCCGTCATCACCGCCGCGGCGCGCCGTGTGGAGCGGCCTGCGACCTGCGGCAAAGCTGCCCCGTCATCGCGCGGCCGCATGTTGCCGATGGACGCGCATGGGCGATGGGCCTACGAAAGTGCATGACCGACGCGCGCGCCCTACCTGCACCGACCGACCGCATCCTTGCCGGGGTCGCCCTGATGCTGGGCTTCTGCCTGACCGCGCCCTTGCTGGACGTGGCGGCCAAGCTCGCCTCCGACACCGTGCCCGTCGGGCAGATCACGGCCGCGCGCTTCGTCGTGCAAAGCGCCCTGATGGCACCGGTCGTGGCGATCATGGGCCTGTCGCTGCGGGTGGCGCGTGGGCAGTGGCTTGCGCTGTCGTGCCGGGCGGTGTTCCTGCTGGTCGCCACCTTCTGCTTCATCGCGGCGATCAGCGTCATGCCGCTTGCCGATGCGCTGGCCATCGTCTTCGTGGCGCCCTTCATCGTGCTGCTGGTGGGCAAGTTCTACCTCGGCGAAGAGGTCGGGCCGCGCCGGGTGGGGGCGGCGCTGGTGGGCTTCGTCGGCGTGCTCTTCGTGATCCAGCCGAGTTTCGCCGTCTTCGGTCCGGTGGCGCTGTTCCCGCTCGGAACCGCGGTCTGTTTCGCCTCCTACATCCTCGTGACCCGTGGCCTGTCGCGGCAGATGCACCCTGTCGCCCTGCAGTTCCACACCGGGGCCATCGCCAGCCTGCTGTGCCTTCCGGTTCTGGTGCTGGCCGAGGGGTCCGGCTCCGCGGTGTTCGACCCGGTCTGGCCTGCGGGTGTGGATTGGCTGTGGCTCTTCGGCGTGGGGTTCTTCGCCGCGTTGAGCCACATGATGATGACCTACGCGCTGTCCATGGCCCCCTCGGCCACGCTGGCGCCGCTGCAATACCTCGAGTTGCCGGTGGCGACCTTGCTGGGGTTCCTCGTGTTCGGGGATTTCCCGAACGCGCTCACGCTGACCGGGATCGCGGTGATCATCGGTGCGGGGCTTTACATGATCCACCGGGAACGCGTGACCGCGCGGCAGCTGATGACCGAGCGCGCGGCCCCGCCGATCTGAGCGGCGCGGTTGCGCGGCGGCCCGCTGGCCCGGACAGTTGGGCTGGTCGCCCGGTCGGATCTTGTCTATCGTCATCGCCGCAGTGCGGCGGTCGGGACAGTCCCGGCTGTCGGCCGGGCCCCTGCGATGACGCGGGCCGTGGCCGGGCTGCGGAGCTTGGGGTGGCAGTCAATGCCCGACGCGTGGAGTTGTCGATGATCATCATGCGCCTCGCCGGCGGGCTGGGAAACCAGATGTTCCAATACGCCGCCGGGCGGGCGCTGGCGCTCGACACCGGGCAGGATCTCGTGCTCGACAAGCGTCACTACGGGCGCGCGCGCGAGCATGGGTTCGGGCTGGATGTCTTCGCGCTTGCCGACCGCCCCGTGCCCGAGGCCGAGCTGCCGCCCTATCGCAAGGACCGGCCACTGGCGCATCTGCTGTGGTCGCTGCGCGGCAAGGGGCCTGCCTACATGCGCGAGGCAAGCCTTGCCTATGATCCGCGCGTGGCGCAGGTGACCGGGCCGGTCTGGCTTGAGGGGTATTTCCAGTCCGAACGGTATTTCGCCCGCCATGCCGAGACGATCCGGGCCGAGTTGACGCCCAGGCCCGCCCCCGACCCCGAGAACGCGCGCTGGCTTGCCGAGATCCGGGACGAGCCGCGCGCGGTCTCGCTGCACATCCGGCGTGGCGATTACGTGCGCAATCCGAAATTCGCCGCCTATCACGGCAGTTGCACCCCGGCCTATTACGCCGCCGCGCTCGATCATGTCGCCACGCGCATGGGGGCGGAGCCCGTGATCTTCGCCTTTTCCGACGATCCGGCCTGGGTCGCCGAGAACCTCGAGCTGCCCGCCGAGATCCGGGTGGTGGGTCACAACGGACCGGATCGCAATTACGAGGACCTGCGGCTGATGAGTGCCTGCCGCCACCACATCACCGCCAATTCCTCTTTCTCCTGGTGGGGCGCGTGGCTCAACCCCGACCCCGCCAAGGTGGTGGCGACACCCGACACCTGGTTCGCCGACCCCTCGGCGGTGAACCCCGACATCTGGCCGGAGGGCTGGGCGCGTATCGCCGGTTAGCGCGGCACTCGCCTCCTGCGCCGACATCGGTTAGGCAGGCAGGACGATGGACAGGGTGACCACGGCGCGCAGCATCACGCGGCGCACCGGGAAGGACGAGACGAAGACATGACCAAGCGCGCGCTCATCACCGGGATCACCGGGCAGGACGGCTCCTATCTCGCGGAATTCCTGCTGGAAAAGGGCTACGAGGTCCACGGCATCAAGCGCCGCGCGTCGCTGTTCAACACCCAGCGGATCGACCACATCTACGAGGATCCGCACCAGCCCGACCCCAAGCTGCGCCTGCATTACGGCGACCTGACGGACACCTCGAACCTGACCCGCATCCTGGCCGAGGTGCGCCCAGACGAGGTCTACAACCTCGGCGCACAGTCCCATGTCGCCGTCAGCTTCGAGGCCCCGGAATATACCGCCGATGTCGATGCCATCGGCACGCTGCGCCTGCTCGAGGCGATCCGCTTCCTCGGTCTCGACAGGACGACGCGCTTCTACCAGGCCTCGACCTCGGAGCTGTATGGCCTCGTGCAGGAAACCCCCCAGACCGAGACCACGCCCTTCCACCCGCGCAGCCCCTACGCGGTGGCCAAGATGTATGCCTACTGGATCACGGTGAATTACCGCGAGGCCTACGGGCTTTATGCCTGCAACGGCATTCTCTTCAACCACGAGAGCCCGCGGCGCGGCGAGACCTTCGTGACCCGCAAGATCACCCGCGGGCTGGCCAATATCGCCCAGGGCCTCGAGCCTTGCCTCTACATGGGCAACATCGACGCGCTGCGCGACTGGGGCCATGCGAAGGATTACGTGCGGATGCAGTGGATGATGCTGCAACAGGAGGCGGCGGAGGATTTCGTGATCGCCACCGGCAAGCAGTATTCCGTGCGCGAGTTCATCTCATGGGCGGCCGAGGATCTCGGGATCGCGCTGGCCTTCGAGGGCGAGGGGGTGGAAGAGATCGCTCGCGTCGTCTCGGTCAGCGGCGACAGGGCACCCGCGGTGACGCCGGGCGACGTGATCCTGCGGATCGATCCGAAGTATTTCCGCCCCGCCGAGGTCGAGACGCTTCTGGGCGACCCGTCCAAGGCCAAGGCCCGGCTCGGCTGGGAGCCCGAGAGCACCGCGCGCGAGATGTGCGCCGAGATGGTCGCCGAGGACCTGAAGGCCGCGCAACGCCATGCGCTGCTGAAG
>JAOARA010000313.1 GCA_025211115.1 Roseicyclus sp.
GGCGCTGGACGCGACGCTCAGGAAATACCCCCGCGGCGGCACGGTGCAGGCGGCACTCGTGGACATCCATGCCGAGGCGACCTCGGAAAAGATGGCCACCGGCCATTTCTGCGACGGCCGCGCCTCGATCGTCGTGGGCACCCACACCCATGTGCCCACGGCGGATGCGCTGATCCTGCCGGGCGGCACCGCCTACATGACCGACGCGGGCATGTGCGGCGACTATCATTCCGTTATCGGCATGGAGAAATCCGAGCCGATGCGCCGCTTCATCACCGGCATGCCGAAGGAACGCTTCACGCCCGCGAACGGCCCCGCCACCCTCTCGGGGCTTTACGTCGAAACCGACGACAGGACGGGGGCCGCGACGCTGGTGCGCCCGGTCCGCACCGGCGGCGCGCTCCTGCCCGAAGGGCCCGTGGATGCGGCGTGATTGGGCGACCTATGTCGCCATCCTGATCTTTTGCGGCGCGGCCTGGGGCATCACCCAGCCCTTCGCCAAGATCGCCGTCTCCGAGGGCTACCGCCATTTCGGCATCATCTTCTGGCAATTCACCATCGGCGGCACGGTGCTCGCCGCGCTGAACGCGGCCCGCGGTCGCCCCTTGCCCCGAGAGCCGCGCCATGTCGCCTTCTACACGATCATCGCCCTGATCGGCACGCTCCTGCCCAATTCGGCCAGCTACACCGCCGCGATCCACCTGCCTTCGGGCATCCTGTCGATCGTGCTGTCGCTGATCCCGATGATCGCCTTTCCCATCGCGCTGGCGTTGGGGATGGACCGCTTCTCGATCCTGCGGCTGGTGGGGCTGTTGCTGGGGCTTTGCGCGATCCTGCTGATCGTGCTGCCCGAGGCCAGCCTGCCCGACCGCGCGATGGTCTGGTGGATCCCCATGGCGCTGATCGCGCCGACCTTCTACGCGGTGGAGGGCAATTTCGTCGCCCGCTACGGAACCGAGGGGCTGGACGCGGTGCAGGTCCTGCTGGGGGCCTCGGTCGTGGGGGCGATCCTTGCCGCGCCGCTGGCGGCGATGACGGGCCAGTTCATCTCGCCCCTGCCGCCTTGGGGGGTGCCCGACCTCGCCATCCTCGGCTCGTCACTGGCGCATGTCATGGCCTACACGCTCTATGTCTGGCTGGTGACGCGGGCGGGGTCCGTCTTTGCCGCGCAGGTCTCGTATCTCGTGACGGGCTTCGGCATCCTCTGGGCCAAGCTGATCCTCGGCGAAAGCTATTCGCCCTGGGTCTGGGGCGCGCTGATGCTGATGCTGGCAGGCCTCGCGCTGGTGCAGCCGCGCAAACCGGCCGAGCCGCAACCGGTGGCGTGACGCCGGGCCGGGTGTGTCGAAGCCTTCGGCTCCGACCCGGCGGCGCAGCGCGTCGGGCCCCTGCGGGGCCGCTCCTTGCTGCGCCGGGGCCCGGTGGCCTTGAATTTTCGTACGAAAATTCATGCTTGGAACCAGAATTTTCGTACGAAAATTCAAAAGCGTTATGCGAATTTTCGTACGAAAATTCACGCCCGGCGCGGTCCCGCCAGGCAGCGCGGGCCCGGACGACGTCCGGACCCGCCGGGGGCCTCAGGCCTCGGCCAGCATCCCCGCGATCTCGTCCTTCAGCGCCATGCGCTCCTTGCGCATCTTCGTCTCGGTGAAGTCATCGACCGGTTCCACCCCGGTCTCGGCGCGATGCACCGCGCGGTTCACCTCGTGATAGGCGTCCATCAGCTTGGCGAAATGCGGGTTCGACACCTTCAATGCGTGGATCTTGTCCACCTCCTGCGGAAATTCCGCGGCCAGCTCGTGCGGTGTATGTGACATGCGTGTCTCCTTCCTCGCTCCTGTCGGTCGAGATCGAGACTAGGATGCCGCGCCCCCCGCGGGCCTTGAGCCAGATCAAGCACGGCGCGCTTTGCGCAGGGATCGGTCAGCGGATCATTCCGCCGCCTGCCGCCGCGCCCCGCGCCACGCGGCGGTGAGCGCCTCGGGGCTGAGCACATGGGCCAGCGGGGCGGTGTCGAAATCCTCGGGCTCGACCTCGCCGAGGCGGCCGGGGAAGGCCAGCACCGGAAGCCCCGCGCGCCGGGCCGCCTCGAGGGCGGCGACCGTGTCGACCACCGCGACCGCGCGCCCCGGTCCGATGCCGAGCTCGGTCACCGCGGCCACCATCGCCTCGGGATGCGGGGCGAGGCGCTCGACGTCGCCGCGCAGGATCGCCACGTCGAAGGAGGTGCCGCCGCGTTCGCGCGCCGTCGCCTTCAGCAGCGCCCGCACGGGTTCGGGTTCCGACCGGCTGACCATCGCCAGTTTCACGCCGCCGCGGGCGGCCCAGTTCATCACCCGCGCCACGCCCGGCCGCAGCGGCACGCCCCCGGCCAGCATGGTGGCGAATTGCTTCTGGTGGGTGCGGTCCAGCGTCTCGGCATCGACGACCATGTCCATATGCGCGGCATAGCGCGCCGCGAGCTGCCTGTCGCCGCCGGGGCGCATCAGCTCGGCATAGGTGTCCCAGGACCAGTCCCAGCCGATACCATGGGCGCGAAAGGCCGCGTTCCAGGCCGCGCGGTCCAGCTCGGCCACCTCGGCCAACGTGCCGATCCCGCCAAAGATCAAAGCTTCCAGTGTCATGGCAACCCTCCGCCCCCCGATGGGAACAGGCCGGAGTGCGACGAACAACCGCGCCGGGCCGGTTGCTGCGATGCGGCGCAACGCTTTGGCCCCGGCCTGTGCGGCGCGGTGCATCCCTGCACAATTCTCAGGCGAAACGAAAAGGGTTAATTCAAGCGCCGGGCGCATCCGGCGGCGGCGTGACCGCGCGCTTGCGCCGCGCCTCGCGCCAGGTCACCAGCGTGATCGCGGCGATGATCATCGCGCCACCCGTCATCACGAAGCCGTCGGCCGGTTCGCCGAAGATCACCACGCCCAGCAGCGTCGCCCACACGAGCTGCAGGAAGGTGACGGGCTGGGTCACCGTCAGCGGTGCCGCGGCGAAGGCGAGCGTCATCGTGTAATGCCCCGCGGTGGCGAAGCCCGCGGTCAGCGCCAGCCAGCCCAGTTCGGACCAGCCGATCGGCACCCAGACCGCCCAGGCCACAGGCGCAAGGATCACCGGCACCACGACCGACAGCATGAAGACCACGACCTGCGGCCTTGCGCGGCCCGAGAGCACCTTGGCCATGAAATAGCTGCCCGCCATGAAGACCGCGGTGAAGAGCATCGCAAGATGGCCGATGTCGACCTCGCGGAAGCCGGGCCGCACGATCACCAGCGTGCCGAGGAACGCCACGCCCACAGCCCCGATCCGCCACGGCCCGAGGCGTTCCTTCAGAAGAACGACGGCCAGCAGCATGACGTAGATCGGGTTGAGGTAGTTCAGCGCGGTGACATCCGCGATGGGGATGCGGGTCATCGCGTAGAACCACAGGATCACCGCGACCGCGTGACAGACCCCGCGCAGACCGAACAGGCCCCAGGTCCGCGCGTCCAGCGCGGCGGCGCGCACCGCGGGCCACATCGGGATCAGGAACACCAGCCCCAGCGCGTAGCGCAGAAAGGCCGATTGCGGTGCGGGCACCCCGGTGCCGACCATCTTCACGCTGGCGGTGACCGCGACGAAGCACAGGCCCGTGACGATCATCCAGACGACGCCCGCGACGGGCCGCCCCGCGGGATCTGCGGTCGGCGCTGCGGCGGGTCTCATGTCGGGGCTCGTGTCGGGGGCGGGGGCCATGCGAAAGGCATGGCGCAGCGCGGCGGGACTGTCCAGCGGCCTCAGCCGCCGAGCGCCAGCTTCCCGGCCAGCGCCAGCATCGTTAGCCCGACGACACCGTCCAGCACGCGCCAGGCCGCGGGCCGCGCGAAGAGCGGGGCCAGCGCCCGCGCGCCATAGCCCAGCAGCCCGAAGAACAGGACCGAGGCCGACAGCGCCCCCGCCCCGAACAGCCAGCGCCCCGGCCCGTAGGTCGTCGCCACCGCGCCGATCAGGCCGACCGTGTCGAGGTAGACATGCGGGTTCGCCCAGGTCAGCGCGAGCGTCGTGGCGATGGCGGCGCGCAGGCCCTGTTCGGCCGCGCCGCCCGCCTCCAGCGCCTCGGTCGCGGCCCAAGCCGCCCAGAGGCTTTTCGCGCCATAGCCCAGAAGGAACGCCACCCCCGCCCAACGCATCGCCCCGATGGCCCAGGGCGCGGCCTCGGCCAGCGCGCCGAACCCGGCGACACCGGCGAAGATCAGGAGGCCCTCGGAGAGGCAGCAGACCGCGACCACCGCGCCCACATGCGCGCGCCGCAGCCCCTGCCGCAGGACAAAGGCGTTTTGCGCCCCGATGGCGAGGATCAGGCTGAAGGACAGGGCAAAGCCCGCGGCGAAAGCGGCGCTCATGCGGTGCCCGGTCGGGTGGCGTCACGCCGGGGGGCGGGCCGCATCAGGGCAGGTAGCGCGTGGGGTTCACCGCCTCGAAGCCGCGCCGCACCTCGAAATGCAGGAAGGACGGGTCGCCCGGACCCACCTCGGCGAGGGTCTGGCCCTGGCTCACGCGGTCCCCGCGCGAGACGGCGATGTTGCGGATATTGGCATAGACCGTCAGCAAGCCGTCGGGGTGGCGCACGACAAGGATCGGGATCTGGTCGGTGTCCTGCGTGATCGCCGCGACCTCGCCGTCGGCGGCGGCGCGCACCGCCGTGCCGGTTGCGGCCCCGATGTCGATGCCCTCGTTGCCGCTGCCGTAGGGGCGGATGATGTCGCCCTGCACCGGATAGGCGAAGCGCGCGCTGCTGGCGGCGGGGGCCGGGGTCTCGGCTGCTGGTGCGGGTGCCGGGGCAGGGGCCGGTGCCGGGGCGGGCGCGGGGGCCTGTGTGCCCTGCGGCGGCAGGGCCGCGGTCTCGATGCGGTCGGGAAGCGGCGCGGCCGCCGAGGGCGGCAGGGGCGCGACGCTGGTGCCCGGCGCGGTGCCGCCCGTGGCTTCGGCCTCTTCGAGGATGATCGGGATGATCAGGTATTGCCCCTCGCGCACGGCGAGGTCGGGGCCGAGCCCGTTCCACTCGGCCAGCGCCCGCACCGACACGCCGTAGAGCCGCGAGATGGAATAGGCGGTCTCGCCGCGGCTGACGCGGTGGCGCACGGGCTCCTGCCCCGGTTGCAGGGCGGGGCCATTGGTGCCGCTGCCGGCTCCGGTGGCGGGTGGCTGCCGGGCCTCGGCCGCGTCGATGGCCCCCGAGGCGATGGCGGCGATATCGGTTCCCGCGCCGCGGCCCGTGCCCCCCGCGGGCTCAACCCGCCGCGGCAGCGCAAGGATTTCGCCGGGGCGCAAGGGCTCGGCCGGATCGCGGCCGTTGAATCGCGCCAGCTCGGCCGGTTCCACGCCCACGCGGGTGGCGACATCGGCCACGGTATCGCCACGGCGGGCGACGGCCATCTGGTAGCTCTCGTAGGTGATCAGCCCGTTGGCGTCCGGCTCGGGGCGGGGGGCGGCCTCACCGGCGCCGCGGGTCGAGATGCGGTCGGGGCGCATGTCGAACTCGAAGTCCGACGCCACGCAGCCGGCAAGGGCCGAAAGGCAAAGGCCAAGGGCCAGAAGCTTGGGCGCAGGCATCATCGCTCGTGTCTTCCTCAACTGCTCCGGCAGGGGCTGCCGGTTCCGCATCTGTCATGACCCCTTGTGCCGGGGCCCGCGTCGTTCGGATCGTCCGGTCCGTTCTACATCGAAACCGCCCAGCGGATAAAGCCCTGCGGCGGGGTTTCGCCACCCCGGAGCCGACCGGCCCGGCGGGGCCGCTCAGTCGCGCGGCAGCCCGTCGACCAGCGGCACGAAGCGCACCGGCAGCAACTCGTCATACTCGAAGCCCGCGCCATCGGCGCGGCGGGTGACCTTGATCAGGCTTTGCACCTGGTCCGACTGCCCCACCGGCACCACCATCACGCCGCCCGGCTTGAGTTGCCGCAACAGCGGCCCCGGCGGATCCTCGGCCGCGGCGGTCACGAGGATACGGTCGAACGGCCCCTGTTCCGGCAGGCCGAAACTGCCGTCGCCGGTCAGCACCGTGATGTTGGTCAGCCCCAGCCGCGTGAAGCGCACCTCGGCCTCGCGGGTGAGGGTGCGGTGGCGGTCGATGGTGTAGACCCGCCGCGCCAGCTGGCCCAGGATCGCGGCCTGGTAGCCCGATCCGGTCCCGATCTCGAGCACCGTGTCGCGCGGCTGCACGGCCAGCGCCTGCGTCATCAGCCCCACGACCGAGGGTTGGCTGATCGTCTGCCCCGAGGCGATGGGCAGGGGCATGTCCTCGTAGGCGCGCGCTTCGAAATGGCCCTTCACGAAGTCGCCGCGGTCGATGCGTTCCATCGCCTCGAGCACCCGAACGTCCGTCACCCCCTTCGAGCGCAGCTGAAAGAGGAACTGCATCTTGCGGGTGGCCTCGTCCTCGGGGGTCATTCGATGGCGGTCCTCAGGGCCTCCAGCCGGTCATGCGCGGTCAGGTCGGCGCGCATCGGCGTGACCGAGATATAGCCCTCGAGATTGGCGTGGGCATCGCTGCCCGGCTCGGTCGCCACGTCCTGCCGCCCGCCGCGAATCCACAGGAAGCGCCGCCCGTTGGGCGCGGTCTGCGGCTCGACCCCGAATTTCGTCTCGCGCCGGAAGCCTTGCGTGGTGACGCGCGTGCCCTTCACGCCCGCGGCGGGGACGGGCGGGAAATTGACGTTGTAGAAGACGCGGTAATCGGTCCGGTCCCAATGCCCGTTGTCCAGAAGCTTGCGGATCACGCCCGCGCCATGCTCGGCGGCGGCCTCGAAACTGTTCTCGAGCGTCAGGTTGCCCGGCCCGTAATACTGCGACAGCGCGATGGCCGGCAGGCCCTGGAGTGCGGCTTCCATCGCGCCGCCTATGGTGCCGGAATAAAGCACGTTCTCGGCGGCATTGTTGCCGCGGTTCACCCCCGACAGGACAAGGTCGGGGGGGCTGTCGGCCAGCACGTCGTAGAGCCCCGCCAACACGCAATCGGCGGGCGAGCCTTCGGCGGCGAAGCGGCGCGGACCCAGTTCGGCGAGCATCGTGGGATGGACGTAGGAGATGCAATGCCCGACGCCCGACTGCTCGAAGGCGGGGGCGACCGTCCAGACCTCGCCCTCCGGGCCCGCGATCTCGGCCGCGATGGCCTCGAGCACCTTGAGGCCCGGAGCGTTGATGCCGTCGTCGTTGGTCAGAAGGATGCGCATGGGATCTCCGGTCCGGTCAGGGTCCGGGCCGGTCTAGCGGCTGGGCCGTGGCGCGGCAATCCCCGCGGGCCGTCAGGCGCGGGCCTGCCTGACTGCGAGCCACAGGAGCATCGCCGCCCCAAGCCCCGCGGCGGCGGCGAAGACCGGCAGCGTCGCGGCATTGGCCACGACCACGCCCACCAGCGCCCAGCCCACGGCGATCGGGTAGGTCGCCACCCGCAGGCGCCGCGTCAGCGGCAGCGCGATGGCCAGCGCCAGCGCCAGCCCCGCCCAGCTGATGACCGCCGGGCTGGCAAGGCCATAGCCCATCGCCACGGTCCCGAGTGCCACGCAACTCGCCGCCGTCAGCCAGCCCGCGTAAAGCCCGAGGGGCAGCGCGTTCCACGCCCGGTCGCGGCTCGGCGCGCGGACCAGCGCCCAGAGCGCGCCGATCAGCATGACCCAGATCAGCGCCGTGGCGATGACCGGGTCGCGCAGGGCGATGGCGATCCAGGAGGCCCCGATGGCGATGCTGACGATCAGGCCCCAGCGGCCCGCGTCCCAATCCTGCGCGGTGTCGCGCTTGATGAGGCCATAGCCCGCGGACCCCAGGAGCCACAGGTAGATCACGCCCCAGATCGAAAAGGCGTAGCCCTCGGGCTGGATCGGCGGATCGTCAACGGGAACAGGCAATTGCGCGGGATCGAAGCCGGTGAAGGGCTGCGTGATCAGGGGTGTCACCACGAAGGCGACGGTGGCCACGACCAGCAGCACCGCCTTGAGCTTGGCGGTGTCCCTGGGGTCGTCGGGCTGTTCGAGATCAGTCAAGATTTCCCTCTGGCGTGATGCGCGTCTTGCCGCCCATATAGGGATGCAGCGCCTGCGGGAGAAGGACCGAGCCGTCTTCCTGCTGCCCGTTCTCCAGCACCGCGATCAGGCAGCGGCCCACGGCGAGGCCCGAGCCGTTCAGCGTGTGCAGGAACTCCGGCTTGCCGCCGCTTGCGGGGCGGAAACGGGCGTTCATCCGCCGGGCCTGGAAGTCGCCGCAGGTCGAGACCGAGCTGATCTCGCGGTAGGTGTCCTGCCCCGGCAGCCAGGCCTCGATGTCATAGGGCCGCCGCGCGCCGAAGCCCATGTCGCCGGTGCAGAGAACGACGGTTCTGTAAGGAATTCCAAGGCGTTCAAGGATGTCCTCGGCGCAGCGCAACATGCGCTTCTGTTCGTCGTCCGAGTGGTCGGGGTGGGTGATCGAGACCATCTCGACCTTCTCGAACTGGTGCTGTCTCAGCATGCCCGCGGTGTCGCGGCCCGCTGACCCGGCTTCGCTGCGGAAGCAGAGCGAATGGGCGGTGAAGCGCTTGGGAAGATCGGCCTCGTCGAGGATCTCGCCTGCGACGATGTTGGTCAGCGTGACCTCGGAGGTGGGAATGAGCCACCAGCCGTTGGTCGTCTGGTAGCTGTCCTCGCCGAACTTGGGCAGCTGGCCGGTGCCGAACATGGTCTCGTCGCGGACGAGGACGGGGCCGTTTACCTCGGTCAACCCGTTCTCAAGTGTATTAATATCCAGCATGAATTGCGCCAGCGCCCGGTGCAGGCGGGCGACCGCGCCCTGCATCACCACGAAGCGCGAGCCGGAGAGCTTGGCCGCCGTCCCGAAATCGAGGTCGCGGGAAACGCCAGCGATTTCAAAGTGTTCCTTCGGCTTGAAGTCGAAGCTGCGAGGGGTGCCCCAGCGGTTGATCTCGACGTTGTCGGCCTCGTCCGCGCCGTCGGGGATGTCGGCGTATGGCAGGTTCGGGATGCCCGCGAGCAGGTCGCGGAGGGCGGCATCCTTCTCCTTGGCCTCCTCTTCGAGGCGGGCGATTTCCTCTTTCTTTTCAGAGACAAGGGCGCGGAGGCGTTCGAACTCGGCCTCGTCCCCGCGGGCCTTGGCGGCGCCCACGTCCTTGGAGGCGGCGTTGCGCTCGGCCAGTGCCGCCTCGGCCCGCGCGATGCAGGCGCGGCGGGCCTCGTCGAGGGCGAGGATGGCGGGCGACAGGGGGTCGAGCCCCCGGCGGGCAAGGGCGGCGTCGAAGGCGTCGGGGGTCTCGCGGATGGCGCGGATGTCGTGCATCGGGGGCCTCGTCTGGCTGTCTCGGGCCGGGGTATGCCAGAGGGCGGCGCAGGGGGGAAGGGGCGGGTTGCGCCGCGTCACACCTCGTAC
>JAOARA010000314.1 GCA_025211115.1 Roseicyclus sp.
ATCGGGGCCGAGGGCGGCAGCGACAGCCAATACGCCGACACCAAGGGCAAGGGCGAAGAGGCGGTGCTGGCTGCCTTCCCGACCGCGATGATCCTGCGCCCCTCGATCATCTTCGGACCCGAGGACCAGTTCTTCAACCGCTTCGCCGCGATGACGCGGATGTCTCCCGCGCTGCCTGTCGTGGGGGCCGAGACGAAGTTTCAGCCGGTCTATGTCGATGACGTGGCGCAGGCCGCGGTGATGGGCATCCTTGGCACGGCGAAGCCGGGTATCTACGAGCTGGGCGGGCCGGAGGTGGCCACGTTCCGCGCGTTGATGCAGCGGATGCTGGGTGTGATTCGCCGCCGTCGCCTGTTGCTGAACGTGCCGTTCCCCGTGGCCGGGATCATGGGCACGGTTCTGGACGCGGTGCAGACCGTGACGCTGGGCCTGTTCCACAACGGGCTGTTGACGCGCGATCAGGTCCGCAACCTGCGCCGCGACAATGTCGTGACCGAGGGGCGCATGGGCTTTGCCGAGCTGGGCATCCACCCCACCGCGATGGAGGCGGTGCTGGACGACTACCTGTGGCATTACCGCCCCGGCGGGCAATATGCCGAGATCAAGGAAGCCGCCCGTCACCTGCGCAGTCAGGAATAGGCGATCCCCAGCAGGATCACGCCAAGCGCGACGCGGTAGATCACGTAGGGCGTGAAGCTGACCGAGCGCAGTAGCCGCATCATGATGCTGAGTGCCGCCAGCGCCGAGACGAAGGCGAAGCCGGCGGCGATGGCCCCGTCACGCGCCGCGGGCGCGTCGGCGGTGGCGATGACCTCACCCCCCAGCAGGATGCCCGAGGCCATGATCGTCGGGATCGACATGAGCATGGCGACGCGGGCCGCGCCCTCGCGGTCATAGCCCAGAAGCCGCGCGCCGGTGATGGTGATGCCCGACCGCGAGGTGCCGGGGATCAGGGCGACCGCCTGCCAGAGGCCCAGGGTGATGGCGTCCTTCAGCGACCAGTCCTCGGCCTGTTTCACCTGCGCGCCGCGCTGGTCGGCCCAATAAAGGACAAGGCCGAAGATCAGCATCGTCCAGCCGATGACGGCGATGGAACGCATCGCGTCGTCAAGGCCGGTCAGGTGCAGGACAAGCCCGGCCAGGATCACGGGGATCGTTGCGATCATGAGCAGGAAGGCGAGCTTCGCGCCCGGCGTGTCGGTGCGGCCCGTCAGCATCCGGGGCAGGCCCGTCACGGCCAGCCGCACGTCGCGCCAGAAGTAGAGCATGACCGCGCCCAGCGTGCCGACATGGACGGCGACGTCGATCACCTGCCCCTGGTCGGCCAGCCCGGTGAGATTCGGCAAAAGCACGAGATGGCCGGAGCTGGAGACCGGAAGGAACTCGGTGATGCCCTGGATCAGGGCGAGAAGGATCAGGTTCCACAGGGTCATCGCGCGCAGGGTCCGAAAAAGGGCAACGGGCCAAGGCCCTGATGTATCATCTGATTCCGGGGTATAGGTAACACTTGTTTACCATTTTCGGGATGTCTTGGCCCAAGCGCCCGGCTTGACGGTGGTAAAATCGGCAAATAGGTCAGCCTTATTGTCTTTTAAGATGCGCGCAGCCTCGGTATAGGGGCGCAGCTAGGATGGGAGATGTTTCGTGGCCAAGCAACCCATGTTGAAATTCGTGTCGGTCGAGCGGGAGATGCCGGAGAAGCGTCCGCCGAACCTGCGTCGTGAGGATTTCGGCGAGATCTACGGTGAATACGCGCGCGAGAAGGCGGCGGAGCAGGCCGGGCGCTGCAGCCAGTGCGGCGTGCCCTATTGCCAGTCGCATTGCCCGCTGCACAACAACATTCCCGATTGGCTGAAGCTGACCGCCGAGGGGCGGTTGCAGGAAGCCTACGAGATCAGCCAGGCGACCAACACCTTCCCCGAGATCTGCGGCCGCATCTGCCCGCAGGACCGCCTGTGCGAAGGGAATTGCGTGATCGAGCAGTCGGGGCACGGCACCGTGACCATCGGCTCGGTCGAGAAATACATCACCGATACGGCCTGGGACCAGGGCTGGGTCAAGCCCATCGCGCCCTCGGTCGAGCGGCCCGAATCGGTCGGCATCATCGGCGCTGGCCCCGGTGGCCTTGCCGCCGCCGACATGCTGCGCCGCGCGGGTCTGCAGGTGACGGTCTATGACCGTTACGACCGCGCGGGCGGGCTGATGACCTACGGCATTCCCGGCTTCAAGCTGGAGAAGGACGTGGTGGTGCGCCGCAACGCTCTGCTGGAAGAGGGCGGCGTGGAGTTCGTGCTGAACTGCAACGTGGGCGAGGACGTGAGCTTCGACGCGATCCGCGGCAAGCATGACTTCGTCATCATCGCCACGGGCGTCTACAAGTCGCGCGACCTGAATGCGCCGGGCGTGGGGGCGGATGGCATCGTGCGCGCCATCGACTACCTGACCGCCAGCAACCGCAAGAGTTTCGGCGACGAGGTGCCCGAGTTCGACAGCGGCGAGCTGAACGCCAAGGGCAAGCGCGTTGTCGTCATCGGCGGCGGCGACACCGCGATGGACTGCGTCCGCACCGCGATCCGTCAGGATGCGGTCAGCGTGAAATGCCTCTATCGCCGCGACAAGGCGAACATGCCCGGCTCGCAGCGCGAGGTGGCCAATGCCGAGGAAGAAGGCGTTGAATTCGTGTGGCTTTCCGCGCCCAAGGGCTTCACCGGCGGTGAGGTAGTCGAGGGCGTGATGGTCGACAAGATGCGCCTTGGCGCACCGGACCAGACCGGGCGGCAATCCCCCGAGATCATCGAGGGCGCCGAGTATGTCGAAGGCGCGGACATGGTCATCAAGGCGCTGGGCTTCGAGCCGGAAGACCTGCCGACGCTCTGGGGTGTGCCCGAGCTGGAGGTGACGCGCTGGGGCACGATCAAGGCCAACTTCCGCACGCATGAGACCCAGGTCGAGAATGTCTATGCCGTGGGCGACATCGTGCGCGGTGCGAGCCTCGTGGTCTGGGCGATCCGCGACGGGCGCGAGGCGGCCGAGGCGATCCTCGAGAAACTGGCGACCACGGGCGCGGTGGCGGCGGAGTGATCCGGTAACCGCCACCGGGCTGGCCCGGTCAGGCGGTGACATCCGTACACGGGGCATGCACATCGCGTGCATACGCAGGGTCATACGGGCGCATCGGCGCAAAGGTTAAAGGTCAGGAAGGCTGACGGGAATGTTGGTGAACGGCATCGCAACAGGTTTGTGCTCCGCGGGTCTCGCGGCGGCGCTGCTCTGTGCGCCGCTGCCCGCGGCCGCGCAGATGCCGGGGCCAGACCTGTTCGATGTGCCCGCGGGCTGCACCGCTTTCCTGACGGTGCAGGCGCGCGAATGCACGGTCAGCCACCACTGGACCTGCGAGGGCGATCCCGAGGGGACGCATTGGCGCATCTCGCTGGATCAGGACGGGCCCTATTACCTGAGCTACACGGATGCGGAGTTTCGCTGGTTGCGGGGCTGGAGCCTGCGCAGCGACAGCACGACCGTGCTGGTCGAGCCCGAGGACGACCCCGCCAGCCTGACCGAGCTTCTTGAGACGGGCAGCGACACGATGGTCTTCTCGCTGATGGTCGAGGGGCAGACGGGCCGGTTCCGGCGCGACTACACCGGTTTCGACAGCCTGACGGGCGGCGAGGTGACGGTGGATGGCCGGACCCTGTTGGTGACCGAGTTCACCTATCAATACGGCGTGGACGGTGGCGCGCGCCGGGTCGAGGGCAACCAGTTCGTCCACGAGGGCTGGCGGATGTTCTTCGGCGGGGTCGAGACGGTGACCGAACCGGACGGGACAAGCTTCGAATACAACAACAGCCCGATGGAGTTTGCCGAACCCGGCGAGCCGGGCTTCCTGACCACGCGGCCGATCTACGATTGCGGCGACATGATGAGCGGCCTGCCCCGCGCGCCGAAGTCGATGGTTGAACAGATTTTCCGGGTTCACGCACAGGGTGCGGTTCCCGGCCCGAACGGAGGGACTGACAATGACGAGCTATGATGCAAGCTGGGCCGCGGCCGAAGAAGCCAAGCGGCAGTGGATGGCCGAGAACGGCATGTTCCGCGAGGAAGACGAGCATTCCTCCTGCGGGGTGGGGCTTGTGGTGTCGCTGGACGGTCAGGCCAGCCGCAAGGTGGTGGAGAACGGTATCAACGCGCTGAAGGCCGTGTGGCACCGCGGCGCGGTCGATGCCGATGGCAAGACCGGCGACGGCGCGGGCATCCACATCCAGATCCCGCCGCGCTTCTTCTATGACCAGGTGCGCCGCACCGGGCACGAGCCGCGCGAGAACGAGCTGATGGCGGTCGGCCAGGTCTTCCTGCCGCGCACCAATTTCGCCGCGCAGGAGACCTGCCGCACCATCGTGGAATCCGAAGTGCTGCGGATGGGCTATTACATCTACGGCTGGCGGCATGTTCCGGTGAACATCGCCGTGCTGGGGGACAAGGCCAACGCGACGCGGCCCGAGATCGAGCAGATCATCATCTCGAACTCCAAGGGCGTGGACGAAGAGACCTTCGAGCGCGAGCTCTATGTCATCCGCCGCCGCATCGAGAAGGCCGCGCAGGCCGCCGGTGTGAAGGAGCTGTATCTTTGCAGCTTCAGCTGCCGCTCGATCATCTACAAGGGGATGATGCTGGCCCAAGACGTGGCCGAGTTCTATCCCGACCTGCAGGACGAGCGCTTCGAGAGCGCCTTTGCGATCTACCACCAGCGCTATTCGACCAACACCTTCCCGCAGTGGTGGCTGGCCCAGCCCTTCCGCATGTTGGCCCATAACGGCGAGATCAACACGCTGAAGGGCAACGTCAACTGGATGAAGAGCCACGAGATCCGCATGGCCTCGACCTATTTCGGGGACATGGCCGAGGACATCAAGCCGATCGTCCCGCAAGGCGCCTCGGACTCGGGCGCACTGGATGCGGTCTTCGAGGTGCTGGTGCGCGCGGGCCGCTCCGCGCCCATGGCCAAGACGATGCTGGTGCCCGAGGCCTGGTCGAACACCGCCGCCGAGCTGCCGCAGGCGTGGCAGGACATGTATGCCTATTGCAACAGCGTGATGGAGCCGTGGGACGGCCCCGCCGCGCTGGCGATGACCGATGGCCGCTGGGTCTGTGCGGGTCTGGACCGGAACGGTCTGCGCCCGATGCGCTATGTCGTGACGGG
>JAOARA010000315.1 GCA_025211115.1 Roseicyclus sp.
ACTGCCGTCGCATGTCGGCGGTGGAAAACCCCAACGAGGTGGCCAGCCTTATGCGCTCCGACGGCACGGCCTGCCAGCCCTGCAGGATCAGCCGGACGGCCAGCGGCAGGTTCAGGAACACATGCGCCAGCACGATCCCCTGAAGCCCGTAGACATCCACCCGCCCAGCGCCCAGCGCGGCGAGCAGCTCGTTCAGCCACCCCGCACGCCCGAAGACGGCCAAGAGGCCAAGGACCGCCACGATCACCGGCAGAAGGAAAGGCGCGCCCATCAGAGTCACCAGCACCCGCCGCCCCGCGAAGTCGCGCCGCGCCAGCGCGCGGGCCACGGGAATGGCGAGCGTCACGCTGACCAGCGCCGAGAGCGCGGCCTGCAGCAGCGTGAAGCGGATCGCGGCCCAGTCGGCAGGGCCGAGCGCGGGCGGCCAGCTGGCGCGCAGCATCACCGCGCCGAGCGGGCCGAGCACGGCGAGGGTGACGAGCGCGGCCAGCGCCGCGCCCGTCCAGTGGATCGCGCCTAGCGGCTGAGCGCGGCTTGCCATGTGGCGAGCGCCTCATCCCGGCGCGCCGCGGCCTCCTCGGGCGACAAAAGCAGCGCCTGCGACGGCTGGATCAGCGTCTCGAACCCCTCGGGCAGCGCCGAGGCCGGCAGGGCCGCGGGATACATCCAGTTGGTCGTCGGGATCACCTCCTGAAAGGCGGGCGTCAGCATGAAGGACAGGAAGTCCTGCGCCAGTTCGGGCTGATCGGTGCCCGCGAGCATACCCGCCACCTCGACCTGCATGTAATGCCCCTCGGCGAAGGCGGCGGCGGTCTTGCTGGGGTCTTCCTCGGCGATCAGGTGATAGGCGGGCGAGGTGGTGTAGCTCAGCACCATGTCGGCCTCCCCCTCGAGGAACAGGCCATAGGCCTCGGACCAACCGGGGGTGACGGTGACGATGTTGTCGGCCAGCGCTTCCCAGATCTCGCCCGCGCGGTCGCCATAGGCGGCGTCGACCCACATCAACAGGCCAAGGCCGGGGGTGGAGGACCGCGGGTCCTGGATCACGATGGACACGTCGGAGGCCGCCAGCGCCCCGAAATCGCCGGGCACGTTTTCCAGCGCCGTGTCATGGACAAAGGCGAAATAGCCCCAGTCGAAGGGCAGGAACTCCGCGTCGTCCCATGCGACCGGCAGGGTCAGCCCCTCGGGCGTGATGCCATGGGGGGCGAACAGCCCCGTCTCGCGCGCCGCCGCCGTCAGGTTGGTGTCGAGCCCGAGGACGACATCGGCCTCGGTCGCTTCCCCCTCGAGCCGCAGGCGCGCCAGCAGCGCCGCGCCGTCGCCTGCGCCGACGAATTGCAGGTCGCAGCCGCAAACGGCTTCGAACGCCTCTTCCACGGCAGGGCCGGGGCCCCAATCCGAGACGAAGCTGTCATAGGTGTAGACCGTCAACACGGGCGTCTGCGCAAACGCGGCCCCCGCGACAACAGACAGTCCCGCTGCGATGATGGTGTGTTTCATTCCTCACTCCTCCATTGCGACGGGCGAAGTGAAGTGTGGGGCATGTGTCTGGCCCGCAAACCTTCCCTCCGCCGGTCCTAACCGGTTCAGGTTCAACGGGTTCGCGCGGCATCCCGCGCATCTCAGGCCGTATCACGGCCACCCCGAGGTGTCGCAACACGTAGCGCCGGGGCTTGCGGCGTGCAAGCGGCTTGGCATTTTCGCCGCAGGGCGCTAGGCCCGTGGCCAGTTGAAAAAGGATGCCCGCGCGATGAGCCTCAACAGCTTCGGCCACCTGTTCCGCGTCACCACCTGGGGCGAAAGCCACGGGCCCGCGCTTGGCGCGACCGTGGATGGCTGCCCGCCCGGTGTCCCGGTGGATGCGGGGGCGATCCAGCATTGGCTCGACCGGCGCAAGCCGGGGCAGAACAAGTATACCACCCAGCGCCGGGAACCCGACGAGGTCGAGATCCTGTCGGGCGTGTTCGAGGGGCAGTCGACCGGCACGCCGATCCAGCTGATGATCCGCAACACCGACCAGCGGTCCAAGGATTACGGCGACATCGCCGAGAAATTCCGCCCCGGTCACGCCGATATCACCTATTGGCAGAAATACGGCATCCGCGACTATCGCGGCGGCGGCCGGTCCAGCGCGCGCGAGACGGCGGCGCGGGTGGCCGCGGGCGGCATCGCGCGGGCAGCCCTTGCGCAGATGGTGCCGGGGCTGAAGATCACGGGCTACATGGTGCAGATGGGGCCGCACGGGATCGACCGCGCGCGGTTTGATGCAGCCGAGATCGAGCGCAACCCCTTCTGGGTGCCCGACGCGCAGGCCGCCGAGGATTGGGCCGCCTATCTCGACGGGTTGCGCAAATCCGGCGACAGCGTCGGCGCGGTGATCGAGGTCACGGCCTCGGGCGTGCCCGCGGGGCTGGGTGCGCCGATCTACGGCAAGCTCGACACCGATCTTGCCGCCGCGATGATGTCGATCAACGCCGTGAAGGGCGTCGAGATCGGCGATGGCATGGCGGCGGCCGCCCTGACCGGCAGCGCCAATGCCGACGAGATCACGATGGGCCCTGACGGGCCGGTCTATGGCTCGAACCACGCGGGCGGCATCCTTGGCGGCATCTCGACCGGGCAGGAGGTTGTCGTGCGCTTCGCGGTCAAGCCGACCTCGTCGATCCTGACGCCGCGCAAGACGATCACGAAATCCGGCGCCGAGACCGAGATCGTGACCAAGGGCCGCCACGACCCCTGCGTCGGCATCCGCGCCGTGCCGGTGGGCGAGGCGATGATGGCCTGCGTTCTGCTCGATCACCTGCTGTTGCATCGGGGGCAGGTGGGCGCCAACCGCGGCTCCATCGGCTGAGCCTGCCCCGCCTGCGGAAACAGTGCCGCAG
>JAOARA010000316.1 GCA_025211115.1 Roseicyclus sp.
CTATTGCGCGGATGGCTTGTGGCTGGAGATGGCCGAGGCGGCCAACGCCCGCATGGCGCAGCTGGTGCAGGGGCTGGCCCGTGTGCCGGGCGCGCGCATCGCGCATCCGGTGGCGGGCAACCTCGGGTTCCTCGACCTGCCGCGGGCCGCGCATGACCGCGCCTTTGCGGCAGGCGCGCAGTATTACACCTTTCCCGGCGGCGCGATGGAGCGCGCGACCCCGGACGAGGCCGTGCGCTGCCGGATCGTCTGCGACTGGTCCAAGACCGCCGGTGAGGTCGAGGCGCTGCTCGCCACCTGGGCGGGCTGAGGCCGGGCCTCAGGCCCGCTCGTCAAGCAAGCCGGCGATCGCCGCGGCCACCGGGCCGGGGTGGGTGATCGGCACCATGTGCCCCGCCCCCTCGACCACGACGCGCCGGTGACCCGGCAATGCCGCGCCGAGGGCCGTCTGGATCTCGGCCACCACGGGCGGGCTGTCTGCGCCTTCGACCAGCTGGACCGGGCAGGCGATTTGCCCCAGCCGCGGCAAGAGGCGCGCGTGATCGTCATGGAGCGCGGGGTGGCTGGCGAGGACCACCCAGATCCGCTCGATCATGTAGCGCCGTTGCGCCTCGGGCATGGCATCGAGCGGCACGCCGCCGCCCCAGACCGAGAGGAACAGGCGCGTCGCCGCCTCGACCTCGCCCCGTGCGAAGAGGTCTTCGAGGGGGGCGATGGCCTCGGCATGGGCCTGCCAGCCGGGGCGCCCCTCGGCAGCCGCGAAGAGCACCGGCTCGATCAGCGTGAGCGAGGCCACGCGGCCCGGATGATCGAGCGCGAGCCTGAGCGCGATGGTGGCCCCGAAGCTGTGGCCGACCAGGTGGCAGGGCGTATCGGGCAGGTGGCCCGTCACCGCGTCGGTGCAACTGTCGTGATAGTCGCGGGCCGGATCGCGGGCGGGGCCGCGCCCGTGGCCGGGCAGATCGGGCGCCCTCAGCCGCAGCCGGGCCGAGAGCGCGCGCGCCACGCCGTCCCACGCGCCCGAGTGGGCGAGCGAGCAATGCAGGAGAAGGGCAGGGTCGCCCCCCTGCCCCCAGCTTCGTGCGAAACCGCTCACAGCTTGCCGGCGAGGAACAGGTCCAGGTCCTCGATCCGGTCCTGGCCCCAGAATTTCTCCGACCCGTCGACGATGTAGAAGGGCGCGCCGAAGACACCGGCGTTGACCGCCTCCTCGGTGTTGCGGGTGTAATCCTCGGCCCCTGCGAGCATCCCCATGCCCGCCAGACCGCGGTCGAACCCGGCAGCCTCGAGGCAATCGGCGATCACCGCGTCCTCGGCGATGTCGCGGCTGTCGCGCCAGACCGCGCCGGTCAGCGCATGAACCAGCGCGCCCAGATCGCCGCCCCCCGCCTTGGCCGCGGCGATGAAGGCATAGGACGACGGCGCGGGGTTCACCGCCCGGTAGGGCGGGTCGAGATCGAGCGGCAGGCCATGCCGGGCGGACTGGCGGCGCAGTTCCTGCAGGCGGTAGTCGAGCCGCGCGGGGTGTCGTTCCTTGACGGGCACGCCGCCGGTGCGCGCGAAAAGCGCCCCGGTCAGGTCCACGGGCTTGTAGGCGACGGTGGCGCCGTGCCGCGCCGCGACCTCCTCCATGCGCATGCCCGCAAGGTAGGTGTAGGGCGAGACGGTGGAGAAGTAGTAATCTATGTGGGCCATGTGCGGCGCCCCCTTGTTTTCGGCTTTGCGCGGACAGTAGACGGGTGCTAGGGGGTGTCAACGACCCGGGCCGGGGGGCTCCGGGAAAGCCTGCCACGAGGACCCACAGACATGCCCGCACAAGACCCGAAGCTCATTTCCGGGAACGCCAACCGCACGCTCGCCGAGGCGATCAGCCGCCGGATGTCGATGCACCGCGGCATGCAGGTCGGCCTGGTGGACGCCCGCGTCGAACGCTTCAACGACGGCGAGGTCTTCGTCGAGGTCTACGAGAATGTCCGCGGCGAGGACATGTTCATCATCCAGCCGACCTCCAAGCCCGCCAATGACAACCTGATGGAGCTGCTGATCATGGCCGACGCGCTGCGCCGGTCCTCGGCGGCGCGGATCACCGCCGTGATCCCCTATTTCGGCTACGCGCGGCAGGATCGCCGCACCAAGGCGCGCACGCCGATCAGCGCCAAGATGGTCGCCAACATGATGACCGCGGGCGGCATCGAGCGGGTGCTGACGATGGACCTGCACGCGGCCCAGATCCAGGGCTTCTTCGACATCCCCGTCGACAACCTCTATGCCTCGCCGATCTTCGCGCTGGACATCCTGCACCAGTTCGACGGCGACATGTCCGACGTGATGGTCGTCTCGCCCGACGTGGGAGGCGTGGCGCGCGCGCGGGAACTGGCCACCCGCATCGGTGCCCCGCTCGCCATCGTGGACAAGCGCCGCGAGCAGGCGGGCGAGGTCGCGGGCATGACCGTGATCGGCGACGTCACCGGCCGCCGCTGCATCATCGTCGACGACATGTGCGACACCGCCGGCACGCTGTGCAAGGCCGCCGAGGTGCTGATGGAGGCAGGTGCCACCGAGGTCCACGCCTATACCAGCCACGGCGTCATGAGCGGCCCCGCGGTCGAGCGGATCACCGGGTCGGTGCTGAAATCCATGGTCATCACCGACACGATCGAGGCGACCAAGCCCGTTGCCGCCTGCCCCAACATCCGCGTCCTGCCGACCGCGCCGATGTTCGCGCAGGCCATCGTCAACATCTGGAACGGCACTAGCGTCTCGTCGCTGTTCGACACCGGCAGCATCGTCCCGATCTACGAGGGGCTTTATCCCAAGGGGATGTGGGGGCGCTGAGCCCTCGGGCCGCGCCGGGGCCTCAGCGGATCAGGACATCCGCCTCGGTTCTGCCGCGGCGGATATGGTCGAAGACCACCAGCTGCGTGGGCACCGGCCGGCCGATCCGGCCCAGCCCCGAACGGTAGACGCCGAACTTGAAACTGGGCGCGACGTCGCGGTTCAGGTTCGGGCCGCGGTGGCTGTGGACCAGCCTGTCGTTGATCCAGACATTGATCAGCCCCGCAGGCCCCGCCGACCAGACCGCCTGCACCCGGATGTCCTGCCATCGGTCATAGAGCCGCGAGGGCGGCACGACGATCTCCATCACCATGGGTCTTGGCGGGTTCATGTCGTCGGTCTGCCGGGTGCGCGGATCGTCCTGCGTCAGCTCCAGCCCCTCGCGGTAAAGGGCGAAGCCCAGCGTGATCTCGCCCGAGCCGCGCGTGTCCTGCCACTGGGCGAGGATCGTGTTGGCCGGGTCGATGGGCCGGGTGCTCGAGGGGATGAAGACCGAAAGGGCATACCACTGCTCGGTGTCCGTCGAGACGGGCGCGCGGTCCACGATCTCGGACCGTTCCCGCCCGTTGGCGCAATCATTGTAGCTGCGGTTGCCCGCGCATTGCCCATCCGCCACCTGGAAGGCGAGCGCGGTCGGCCCGGTCCGCACCGGCGAGGACACGGCAAAGGCCCGGTTCGAGGAATTGGCGTGTTCGGCGCGGATGCCGTCCATGTCCTGCGCCGCAAGCTGCACGGGCAGCAGCGCCAGGAGACCACAAAGAAATCCGAAAAGGCGGCGTGACGGCATGACGATAGTCCTTCCTGCACTGGGGGCCTGCGGCCCCGACACCGATCAAGGGCCCGCGCCCCTCGGCCCGGTCCTGCTCCAAGCCTCCGATGGAGAGGCCGGCATTGCAACAGGAATTGCCCTTCGCGCGCCCCTCAGCGCCCCCGGCCCTGCCGCCATGCCAACGGCAAGAGCGCCGCAACGATCAGCGCCGACAGCGCGAAGGGCGCGCCGGGCCAATAGAGCGGCGCACCCCCGTCCACGAAGACGCCGAAGACCGGCGTGAAGACCAGCGGTGCCAGCACGGCCGCCAAGGAGGCCAGCGCCGCGATGACGCCCTGCACCATGCCCTGCCGGTCTTCGTCCACGCTGTTGGCTGCCATCGCCGTCAGGGTCGGCGGGACGAGATCGGTCAGCGCCGAGAGCGGCAGGAAGATCACCACGGCCCAGAGCGCGGTGCCCAGGCTGAAGCCCGTGAAAGCCACGACCGACAGCAAAAGCCCCGCCAGCATCAGCCGCCGTTCGCCCAGCCGCGCGATGGCCCGCGGCATCACGAAAACCTGCGTCAGCACGGCAAGCAGGCCATAGGCCGAGAGCGACAGGCCGATCACCAGCGTCGACCAGCCAAAGACCTCGCGGCCCCAGAAGCTCCAGAGGGTGACATAGACCATGTTGGCGAACTCGAAGAGCGCAAGGCAGGTCAGCGGGATGGCAAGGCCGGGGATGCGGAAGGCGCGGAAGATGGTGCCGAACGGGTTCAACTCCCGCGCGCCGAAGGGACGGCGACGCGCGCGCGGCAGCGACTCGGGCAAGATGAAGACGCCGAAGGCGAGATTGACCGCCGCAAGCCCCGCGGCCAGCCAGAAGGGGGCCGAGACATGCCATGTCGCCGCCACGCCACCCAGCGCGGGCCCCAGCACGAAGCCGATCCCGAAGGCCGCCCCGATCAGCCCGAACCGCGCCGCCCGCCCCTCGGGCGGGGTGATGTCCGAGACATAGGCCGTCGCGGTGATGTAGGTCGCCCCGGCCAGCCCCGCGAGCGTGCGGCCCAGCAGCAGCAGCCAGAAGTCATCGGCCAGCGCCATGATGACGTAATCCAGCGCGAGGAAGGCCAGCGCCACAAGCAGCACCGGCCGTCGCCCGTAGGCATCCGAAAGCGAGCCGACGACGGGCGCAAAGACGAATTGCGCCCCCGCGTAGGAGGCCAGAAGGATGCCGCCCCAGAACGCGCCCTGCCCCGCGCCCGACGCGCCGACACGGTCCATCAGCTCGGGCATGATCGGAAAGACGATGCCGATCCCGATGGCGTCGATCACCAGCGTGGCGAGGATGAAGGCGAAGGGACCGGTCGGACGGCGGATCATGCCCCCGCTATGGGGCGGGGTTGCGGCGATGGCAAGATTTGCGCAGGTCACGGCCTCGCGGCGCAGCGGAACCGGCTGCGTTCCCTGCGACAACCCCGCCGCTGGTCCGGGCAAGCCGGCCTTAGCGTTCCGTCAGCTTCAACTCGATCCGGCGGTTCTGCGCCCGGCCCTCGGCCGTGTCGTTCGACGCGATCGGGCTGAACTCGCCGAAACCCGTGGCCGCCAGCCGGTCGGGCGGAAAGCCCAGCTCTTCGGCCATGTAGAGCACCACCGACAGCGCGCGGGCCTGGCTCAGATCCCAGTTCGACGAGAACTCGGCACCGGGCCGGATCTGCTGGTCGTCGGTGTGGCCGTCCACGCGCACGATC
>JAOARA010000317.1 GCA_025211115.1 Roseicyclus sp.
CGAGGCGCAGGCTGCCCTTGGGCTTCATCGCCGAGATCCAGCGCTTGCGCGCCGTCTGCGGGTCGAGCGTGGCGGTGAACCAGGTGGCGCGCGCGCCCTCCATCAGCGCCGAAAGCGGGCGCAGGATCGAGCCTTCGGTGATCGCCATGGCGCAGCCCGCCGCCGTGGCGGTGCGCGCGGCCATGAGTTTGGTCTTCATGCCGCCCTTCGACAGGCCCGTGCCCGCGTCGCCCGCCATCGCCTCGATCTCGGGGGTGATCGCGTCGATCAGGGGCAGGTGGCGCGCGTCGGCATCCTCGCGCGGGTTGGCGGTGTAAAGCCCGTCGATGTCGGAGAGCAGGATGCAGGTCTCCGCCCCCGCCATGACGGCGACATTGGCGGCCAGCCGGTCATTGTCGCCGTAGCGGATCTCGTCGGTGGCGATGGTGTCGTTCTCGTTGACGATGGGCACCACGCCGCGCGCGAGCAGCGCCGCCATGGTGGCCCGCGTGTTCAGGTAGCGCCGCCGGTCGGCGCTGTCGTCCAGCGTCAGCAGGATCTGCGCGGTGACGATGCCATGCGGTGCCAGCGCCTCCTCGTAGGCGCGGGCGAGGCGGATCTGGCCGACGGCGGCGGCGGCTTGCGCCTCGTCCAGCGACAAGGCCCCCTGCCCCAGCGCCAGCACGCCCCGCCCCAGCGCGATGGAGCCGGAGGAGACGAGGATCACGTCCATCCCGCGCGCCTTCAGCATCGCCACGTCAAGCGCCAGCGCGCGCAGCCATTCGGCGCGGAGCGCGCCACTGTCGCGGTCGACCAGCAGCGCCGAGCCGATCTTGACGACCAGCCGCGCCGTTCCGGCGAGATCCGGGGCTCGCGTCTCGGTCAGGGCCGCCACGGTTCCGGCTCCTCGCGGCCCTCGCGCATCCTGAGCCGGTCCGCGTCGATCTGCGCGCGCAAGCTGCGCAACACCTCGATCAGGCCGGTGCGGGCGACGCCCGACATCACCATGACCGGTCCGCCCGAGGCCTCCTCGAGGGCCGCGCGCGCCTCGGCGACCTCCTCGTCGGTCAGGGCGTCGATCTTGTTCAGGACGGTGATGCGCGGTTTGTCGGCAAGCTCCTGCGCGTAGGCCTCAAGCTCCCCGATGATGGTCTCGTAATCGCCGACCACGTCCTCGGAGGTGCCATCCACGAGATGCAGCAGCACCGCGCAGCGTTCGACATGGCCGAGGAACAGGTCGCCGAGGCCCCGGCCCTCATGCGCGCCCTCGATCAGGCCGGGGATGTCGGCCACGACGAATTCCACGTTGTCCACGCCGACGACGCCCAGGTTCGGGTGCAGCGTGGTGAAGGGGTAATCCGCGATCTTCGGCCGCGCGTTCGAGGTCGCGGCCAGGAAGGTCGACTTGCCCGCGTTGGGCAGACCCAGAAGGCCCACGTCGGCGATCAGCTTCAGCCGCAGCCACAGCGTGCGCTCCACCCCCTCCTGTCCGGGGTTGGCGCGGCGCGGGGCCTGGTTGGTCGAGGTCTTGAAATGCAGGTTGCCCCAGCCGCCGTTGCCGCCCTTGGCGAGCAGCACGCGCTGGCCCACCTCGGTCAGGTCGGCGATCACCGTTTCCTCGTCCTCGTCGAGGATCTCGGTCCCCGCGGGCACGCGCAGCACGATGTCGTCGCCATCCTTGCCCGAGCGTTGCCGGCCCATGCCGGGCTGGCCGTTCTTGGCGAAGAAATGCTGCTGGTAGCGGAAGTCGATGAGCGTGTTCAGCCCGTCCACGGCCTCGGCCCAGACATCGCCGCCGCGCCCGCCGTCGCCGCCGTCGGGGCCGCCGTATTCGACGAATTTCTCGCGGCGGAAGGACACGCAGCCGCCGCCCCCACCGCCCGAACGGATGTAGACCTTGGCCAGATCGAGGAATTTCACGGGCTCACCCGGCGGGCCGGTCCACCCGGCCTCGCCCCTTTTGCTTGTTGCACATCAATCCTGCGGGGGATCGGGGGCGCGAACCCCCGGCTCCGACGACAGCCTTACGCGGTCAGGCCAGCCGTTTCAAATAGGTCCATGTCGCAACCTTTGCATTGCGTGCCACGGAAAACGCCTCGGCATCGCCGAGGTAATCGAACCCCGCGTTGGTCAGCACCCGCGCCGATCCGGGGTTGTCCTGAAAGACGCTGGCAAAGATCGTCTGGTTGCCCAGCGGGTTGGCCTGCACCAGCGCGCGCACCGCCTCGGAGGCGAAGCCGGTGTTCCACATCGCGGGCGCGACCCAATAGGCGATCTCGGACTGGCCGCGGTCCAGCGCCTTCAGCCCGATCACCCCCATCAGCTCGGCCCCGCCCATTTCGGAGGCGTCCATCGCCCAGACCGTTTCGGGGTGGTCGGGGCGCATCACCTGCGCCACGTAGCTTTCGGCAGCGCCCGGCGGATAGGGATGCGGCAAGCTTGTCGTCATCTCGGCGACGCGGCGATCCGAGCCGTAATGCCCGATCAGCCCGGCATCCGACCGGCGCAACGGGCGCAACAACATGCGCGGCGCTTCGATCAGGGCCTGTGCCACGGGGGCGATGATGTCCTGCTTCATGGTCGATCCCTCCTCCGGACCGATGACCTCGAGCCACCTCGGGGCGAGGTGGGGCAAACCTGCCTGTCGCACAAGAGGGTTACAGAAACGCGAAGGGGCCGGACGATCCGCCGGCCCCTCGCTTACATACCCGTGGGAACGGCGTTATTCCGCGGCCTCGGCCTCCGGCTGCACCGAGATGAAGGTGCGGCCCTTGAAGCCCTTCGCAAAGCTCACCTTGCCTTCGACAACGGCGAAGATCGTGTGATCCTTACCCAGGCCGACGCCGGCACCGGGGTGCCATTTGGTGCCGCGCTGGCGCGCGATGACGTTGCCGGGAACGACAGCTTCGCCACCGAACTTCTTGATGCCGAGACGGCGGCCGGCGCTGTCGCGTCCGTTGCGGGAGCTACCACCTGCTTTTTTATGTGCCATGTGTCTGTCTCCTTAGCCTTGGGCCAGCGTCTTGGCCTGTTCGACCCAACCTTCGCGTTCGATGCGGCCCTTGAAGGACAGCTTCTCGTCGAACTCGGCGATGTCTTCCGGGCCCCATGCGGCGATCTGCGCGAAACTGGTCACGCCCGCCTCGAGGAGCTTCTTCTCCAGCGCCGGGCCGACGCCCGACAGCTGCTTGAGGTCATCGGCACCGGCTGCGGCCTTGGGCGCGGCCTTTGCCTTGGGGGCTGCGGCTTTCGCGGCCGGCGCTGCAGCAGCAGCGGCAGGAGCGGAGCCTGCGCCCACGGCGGCCTTGACGCCCGACGCCTCTGCGCCCGAGGCCAGGATGTCGGTGATGCGCACCAGCGTCAGCTGCTGGCGGTGACCCTTCTTGCGCTGCGACGAGTGCTTGCGGCGGCGCTTGACGTAATGGATCAGCTTCTCGCCCTTGATCTGGTCGATCACGGTGGCCTGCACCGCCGCGCCGGTGATCATCGGGCTGCCCACGCTGGGGGTGTCCCCGCCGAGCATCAGGATCTCGTTGAACTGGACGGTTTCACCCGCCTCGGCGGCCAGCTTCTCAACGCGCAGGACGTCACCCGCCTGCACCTTGTATTGCTTGCCGCCCGTTTTCAGGACTGCGAACATGCGTCTTTCCTTCGTATCCCGCGCCCTGCGGCCCCTGCGATTGCAGGCGTTTCGGGGGTCCATCCCCGCCTTCGAGCTGCGCGCCCCGTCGGGGGCGTTCGTTCCAACAAACCAAAAGCCGCCCAGCACGGGCGGCGATGGAAGCCGCCGTATGCCGCCTTGCGGCCCTTCTGTCAAGCGCGGCGGCTCAGGTCTCCTCGCCCGCGATGAAGGTCGCGGCCGCCTTGCCCAGCTGGTAGCTGACCTCGTCGAACAGCACGTCGAAGGCCTGGAACAGAACGGCGTTCAGAACCTGCCCCGCCTCGGTCTCGGACATCTCGACATAACGCGCCATCTCGGCATCGCTCAACCCTTCATAGGCCAGCACCTGGTAGCCGAAGAGCCACTCGGTCGTCTCGCGCCGGATCTCGGCCTCCTGCCCCCAGACCTCGGCCAGCATCAGCTCCTCGGGGATCTCGGTCTCGAAGGCCCCGCCATCCGACAGGCCGCGGTAAAAGGCGAAGTTCGAATTGAGCGCCCCCGCCACGTTGCGCTCGACGAAATCATTGGCCACCGAGAAGGCACGCAAGAGCTCCATCCGCTCGGTCCCCTCGGCCGCCTGCTGCCGCGCCAGCGCGCGTGCGGCCTCCTCGACGCCCGGATCGAGCAGCGCCTGCCGTCCCTCGACCTCGCCGCGGGCGATGCGCTGGCCCAGCGGGCTGTCGTAGAAGTCCTGCAGCTCGGCAAGGATTTCCGGCGTCATCCGCTCCACCGGAACGCCATCCTCGAACCGCGCGATCATGCGGTCGGTGGCGTAGATGCCCGCCACCACGGCCCGCCACGCCCCGCCGCCCTGCCCCGGAAACATGTCATCCTCGATGCCGGTGGCGGCTTCCAGCCCTTCGGCCAACATGATGCCGAGGATCTCGTAGACCCCCATCGCCTCGAACACGGCCTGCAGCTCCGGCGCCTCCTGTGCCAGCCGTGTCTCGGACGGGGCCAGCTGCGCCTCGCCCGCAGCCTGGGCAAGGGCCGGGACCGGCACGAGAACGGGGCCGGCCGCCAGCGCGGCCAGCAGGAACGGCAGGGCGAGAATCGAACGGGACGGCATGCTCACTCCGGTCAGCTTGGGGCTATGGTGCGAAACATGGCGTGCCCCCGCCGCAATTTCCACCACCCGCGCGGGGGCCTGTCCATTTCGTGATCTGCATTTTCTCCCCAGATCCCCCCTTGCGCCCCCCGGTCAGGGCCGTTAAACGCCCGGCCTACTGACCCTGACCCAAAGCGCGGAGAGGTGCCGGAGTGGTCGAACGGGGCGGTCTCGAAAACCGTTGTGGGTGCAAGCCCACCCAGGGTTCGAATCCCTGTCTCTCCGCCACCACATCCTAGATTATCCAATAATATCAGGGCGCTAACGAGCATGGCGGCGCATCGGTATGCCATCCGGTATACCATGCGCGGTAATTCTGCCTGAGTCGGGGAGGTTGGGACCGCCCGGACGCTAGAGCTAGCGAGGACAGTCGGGCGGTCCCGGTCGCGCAGCGCGGCACCCGTAAGGCCGCCTGCGCGTCAGGGGGCGCGTGTCCGAGGGCACGCCCCCTGCGATGGTTAGGCGGTCAGCGTAACGTCGCAGAACGCCTCGGGGTAGCGGACGCCGATGTCGGCCATCTGGTGCTGCGTGATTAGCACCTTGGCCGACCGGGCCTCGGTCACGTTATCGACGACCAGGTCGGTGCCGCCGAACAGGCCGACCAGACAGTTCTGGAACGCCCCGAGCGCGACTGTGCCTTGCGGCACCAGACTGGACTGGATCACGCGCCGACCCACGATGCGCCCATTCTCGGCCACCGTGAATTGCCCGCTGCCCGCGTCGATGGTCGAGGATGCGATGATCGCATAATCCGTCGGATGGATGAGGAACACCGCATCCTGAGACGACACGTCGTCCTCCTCCAGCTTCGACAATGCGGCCAGCGCCTCCGCGTAGAGCATCGTGCTGCTACCAGCGGTGGCATAAGTGTTGATGCCACTGGTCGCCAGAATGCCGGTCGGGTTAGGAGCCGTGCCGTTGCCGTTCAGCGCCGCATTGTCGATTGCTTTGGCAATCTGGCGCGTGAGGCTCTGACGGATCAGCTGGTCGATGGCCGGGTCGGACTGAATCAGGCTTTCCAACGTGAAAGACGCGGTTCCCGAGATGCGCCGCGGCGTCAGGGTAACCGATCCGAACGTCAGCGACGTTTCAGTCGCCGCCGACCCCTCCGCGACGAACGCAGCCGTGAGTTCGCCCGTCTCTTTCGGGATCGTCACGGCCTTTTCCAGCCCGGCAATGGTCGTCGCACCGGCAGCCATGACAGCCGAGGCCGGTTGCAGCGCATCGATGAACAGATCACCGCGCGGCATGGAACCGACCAGATTGGCGACGTTCGAGGTCGTCATCGTGGCGCGGGTTTCCAGCAGCAGAGACGGCACGACCACGCCGCGTGCGGCGGTCGGCATCTTGGCCGACAGTTCGTCGTGAACCTCGGCTTCCATGCCCGTCAGTTTGCCGGTCATCTGACCGCGAATCGCTTTGGTGATGCTGTAGCCGTCCGGCGTGCGAGCGACGGCAGGCGTCGCCAGATCGCCGAGCGGTTTCGACTCAATCGCGGTGAACAGGTCAGACCGGAATTGCTCCAGCGACTGCCCTGCGGCGATTGCTTTCGTGGCAAGGTCGTGCTTGCCGTGCTTCGCGCCGAGACGCGCGATTTCTTGGTGATCGGACATGGTGCCTCCTTCGGCAGGTTTTCCGTCCGAAACGGACCTGAGCGAGAGGGCAGCGGCACGACGGCCAGCCTTCTGGTTCAGGAACGCGATGGAAAGTGCAGCCTCGCCTGACGCGAAGCGACGACGCGCCTCGGTCCCGTTTTCCGACCGGGAAAACTTGGCGATTGCACGCCCGGCTTGATCGAGGCGGACCGCACCAACTTGGCGCTTGGTGTCACCGTCGATCAGGACGGGCAGCGCGCCATCCAGCGCGCTATCTGCTACGGCATCGCTCCGCAGCGGAATCAGGTATTCGTCGCGACCGTCAGCGCATCGGACGGCGCGGTAGCCGGTGCCGACCGGCGTTTCACGCGAGTCGAGGCAGGTCACCATCGTCGTCTTGGTTTCCGGCTCAAAGTCGCGGGTCGCCAAGGCGCGGATGGCCGCGATCTGGTCAGCGTCCAGCGCAACGCCAGCGGTCGGGTGTCCGAGGTCAGCCATCGGTTAATTCTCCATTGAAGCGGTCGAGGCCGCGCAGGTCGATCCAGAGCGCACCGGGCACGCTGAGACGGCGCGCCAGCGCTTCGGTCTGCATGTAAAGCGGCATGCGGTCGCCGCCTGTGTCCGGGTCTGGGACAAGCAACAGGCCAGCGGTGAGGCCCGACATGCTGTAGGCGTGCCGGATGTATTCCTGCGCTTGCGCCAACCGATGCGCTGTGACTGTCGGCCCGCACGACCATTCCCGCACGCAACGGTCGAGCAATTCCTCGCACCGGTCGTGCGGCCACTGCGCCTGTGACGCGTAGACCACCTCCAGCGCCTTCTGACGGGCCTTCGCAGCAACACGCTCCGCTTGGTCCCGTGTTAGCCATGCGGCTTGTTGGGCGTTCATGCGAGGCCCTCCAGTTCGTCCATGATCTTTGTGCCTACATCGACCAAGATGAGGTCACTCTCGACGTGCGCTGCCGCTGCGGCTGCCGCGCTCGTGAAAACGCCGGTCCAACCTTGTGGCAGAAGATCGAGGTCATAAGCCGCGATCCCGACGATGACCGCCTCGCCCCGGCCATCCGTTAGCGCATCGACAGCGACATCGAGCGCGTCTCGATCAAGCGTTTGCAGCAGTTCTGCTGCGCGAGAGGTCGGCACTCCAAAACCGCGCAGGCGGCGCAGGATCGTGGCGACCGCGAGATCGCTTGCGCTGAAACGGTTCTCAACGCCGCGCTTTTTGGGACGGAATGGCAGATGGTGGCGATGGCTTTCGTTCGAAAACTGGGCTTTCGTTTGAAAGCCCGCCTCGCGCATGATCTGCGCTTGTGTCCAATTCATGAAATACCCCATATGTGGTATCGATCTGTGCTTATATATAGCACATATTGATATGGGCGGTAAACTTGGACGCGGTCTTGATGGGCTGGTATCGAAAACTTTTTGATCTGTCCCTGCAATTCATTTGCCGCGCGAAAGACCCCCGAGCACGGCTTTTGCCGAGGACCCGTCACATCGGCCCGACCAGCCGCTTCACGCGCGGCGGTGGCAGGTCTCGCTCTTCTGCGTCGGCCAGCGCTTCGATCTCCGCCGCTTCGGCCCGCAATGCCTCGACCACCGTGCGCAGCCGCGCGACGTAATCCAAGGTTTGCGCGTGCGTTGTGCCTTGCACCTGCCGGTCGAGGATGGCTCCGATCGCGGCTTCGACGTCGCGGCGGATGCGCAGCTCAGTGGCCATGGCGGCCTTCCGGTCATGCACGCCGATCTTCGTCGGCGATGTTGGTGGCACGTTGCTGGAAGTGGTCATTTCAAAAATCTCTCTCCGGGGATGTCGGGGCCGCGCTGGCCGTGGGGTCTATTTCCGGGTTTGACGGGTTTAACGGCTTTGTTTCCCCTCCCCTATATAAAAAGGGTGGTTCCATTTTTTCCGTGTGACTGGAGAAAGACCCGGTAAACCCGTTAAACCCGGGATTTTCGGGTTTGGCGTCCTGAACCGTCTCGCAGCGATACTCTCGCGAGCCGCTCGACGTGTTCTGCCGACCGGTCAGGCGCAGTCCGTGAACGATGCGGCCCTCCCGAAACTTCAACACTCGGCCAAGGCTTCGCGCCGATGATAGCGGACGGTCACCTGCTAGGTCGCGGAGCGCCACCTCGAGCGCGTTCTGCATGAAGCCGTCTTGCGCCTTGGCCAGCACATCCTTCGCGGTGAAGGCACGCCCGCCAAACGCATCGCGCAGAGCGTCCAGC
>JAOARA010000318.1 GCA_025211115.1 Roseicyclus sp.
CTATGACACCGACTTCGCCATCCAGGCCCTTGCGTCGAACGGGGCCGTCGACGTCACCAACGCCGGGATGATCACGGGTGCCGTGGACCTCAGCAACTCCAACGTGCTGCGCAACCCCGGCACCTGGTCCCTTGCGGGCACGACCAGCGACTTCAACGCGACGGGCGACAGCCTCGTGGAGAACACGGGCCTGATCGTCGCGGCGCAGGATGCGGAAGCGGGCGAGACCAGCGTGATCGACAACCTCGACACGTTCCGCAACGGCACCGGCGGCACGATCCGGCTGGCGGATGGCGCCACGGGCGACGTGTTCCGCATCGCAACCACCGGCAGCGGCGCGGGCGACTTCGTCGCAAACGGCGGCACGGTGGAGATGGACGTGGTGCTGGGCGGCGACGGTTCGGCCACGGACCTGCTCGACATCAGCGGCGACGTGATCCTTGAGGCGGCACCGACGGCGCTGTCCTTCACCCCGGTCGGCGGCAGCGAAGGCAGCACGGTGACGGGGATCGAGGTGGTGCGCGTCGGCGGCGCGTCGGATGCAGGCGCCTTCACCCTCGCCGCGCCGGTGGAGTTCGGCGCGCTGGCCTATGACCTGTCGCTGGGAGACTGCACCGATCAGGCCGCCAGCAGCTGGTATCTCTGCAACACGGGCGTCAGCGCCTCCGGCGCGGTATTCGAGGCGATGCCGGGGATCATCCTGGGGCATTTCGCGCGGGCCGAGGGCCTGAGCCAGCGGCTTGGCAACCGGATCACGAGCCGCGCGGTCACCGCCAGCTCGCGGGGCAGCGCCGACACGGTCGACAGCGCCGCCCGCCGGGCCGTCGGTCCCTGGCTGCGCACCTGGGGCAGCCGGGCCGATGTCACGCCGACCACCTCGAGCGGCGGCACCTCCTGGGAGGCGTCCAGCCTCGGTGTCCAGTTCGGCATCGCGGCAGCCCTTGGCGACACGGCCGGCGGCGACCTGATCGGGGGGCTCAGCTTCGAGCTCAACTCCCGGACAGCCGATATCGAGAACGCCAACGGGACCGGGCGCGTCGACATGGATGGCCATGGCATCGGCCTGTCGCTGACCTGGTTCGGGCATGGCGGCTTCTACGTCGATCTCAATGCCGCCCGCGACTGGATCGACATCGACGCCAGCTCGCAAACCGCCGGTGTGCTGCTCGACCGCCACGAAGAGGTGGTCACCTCCGCCAGCGCCGAGATCGGGCAGCGGTTCGCGCTTGACGACGCGACCGCGCTGGTGCCGCAGATGCAACTGTCCTGGAGCCAGCTTCAGGGCGGCAGCTTCACCGATGCCATCGGCAACAGCGTGACCATCGCCGACCGCGAGACCCTGACCGCGCGGCTCGGCCTTGCCGTGGAACGGGACGTGGCTCTCTCCGGCGAGGGCGGCACGGGCAAGCTCTATGGGTTCGGCAACCTGCTGGCAGACCTCTCGGGGGACCAGACGGTGACGGTTGGCGGCACCGACCTGTCGCAAGGCGGGCGCGGCAACTGGGCCGAGCTGGGGGCCGGCTTCTCCATGTCGCCCGATGGCGAGAGCAACCTGTTCGGCGAGATCGCCTATCGAAGCGCCTTTGCCGATGTCGAGGGGCACGCGATGTCGGCATCGCTGGGGTGGCGGATGCAATGGTAATCCCACGCCAGGGGCATTAGACCCACCCCATGCAAGGCGGCGATCTTCGCCGCCTTGCGCGCCTTGGGGCACCGGGGCGCCCGGCCTCTCCCGACGCCCCGCGTCTCACGCGGCGCAAGGACGCCGACACGCCGCCCATTCAGCATGATGCGCAGAAAGACGATCTATGACCGAAAAGAAGACAGCCGCCGAGCCCGCCAAACCCAAAGGGACCGCGAACGGGGCCCGGTCGACCGAGGCCGGAACGCATGCGGGCACCGGGCAGCCCGACGCCGGTCCGGCCACCGTCTCCTACAGCATGTCGCCGGGGCTGGTGCCGCGCATGGCCAAGGGCGCGTTCTCCATCGCCTTCTCCTCCTACCAGTCGGGCCTGCTCTACATGCTGGGCGTCAAGCCGGGCGGCGGCGCGCATCTGCACCAGTCGGCGCAGCCCAAGCCCATGGGCCTGAGCTTCAACCGCAACGGCCAGTTGACCATGACCGGCGGCTTCCACGTGATCCGTTTCGAGAACGTGCTGGCCCCGCATGAGCGGGTGAACGGCCTGTTCGACGCCTGTTTCGTCCCGCGCCGCACGCATTTCACCGGGGCGCTGGACGCCCATGACATCGGTCTGGATGCCGAGGGCGAGCCTGTCTTCGTGAACACCCGGTTCAACTGCATCGCCAACACCGATGCCCGCCACAGCTTCAGGCCGGTCTGGCGACCGCCCTTCATCAGCGCGCTGGTCAACGAGGACCGTTGCCACCTGAACGGGCTGGCGATGGACGGCGACACGCCCGCCTATGCCACCGCCGTCAGCCGCTCGGACACGATCGACGGCTGGCGCGACCGCCGTGCCGATGGCGGCGTGGTGATCGACATCCGCCGCAACGAGATCGTCTGCGAGGGGCTGTCGATGCCGCACTCGCCCAGGCTGCACAATGGCGAGCTGTGGGTGCTGAACTCCGGCACGGGCGAGCTGGGCGTGGTCGCGGGGCTGGAGAAGGGCAAGGGCCGCTTCGAGCCCCGCGCCTTCTGCCCCGGTTTCCTGCGCGGCCTGTCCTTCCACGGCGGCTTTGCCTTCGTGGGCCTGTCCAAGCCACGCTACAAGCGGTTCGAGGGGCTGGAGCTGGACGACCGGCTGAAGAAGGCCGACAGCGAGCCATGGTGCGGGGTGCAGGTCATCGACCTGAAGACCGGCAGCTGCGTCGACTGGTTCCGCATCGACGGCCATGTGGGCGAGCTTTACGACGTGGAGGTGCTGCCGGGCATGACCTGCCCGATGTCGCTGAGCCTCACATCGCCGGAACTCGCCGATCTCGTCACCTACGAGGGGATGACCCCGAAACCCGCCGCATAGACATCCCCTTGGCCGCCCGGACACCGCGCCCCTCGCCGTCAGGGCGGCCGCATCTCCGGCACAAGACGAAGAGGGAAATGGTCCGCGGCGTGGGCGCGTGGGCGGTGACGCGCTCATGGATAACTTGCAGGGACACGAGACCTCCGACGCGGTCACCCGCCCGGTTGCATGGCTGTCGGACCATGCCGGCCACGCCTGACGGCGCGCGGCGTCCGGAAGGATTGGACGACGCTTGGCTGATGGCCCGCCACTGCGTCAATTAGAACTCTAAGAACTGGCCGCCTCCCATGTCATAGAAAGGCCTGTTGTGATGGAGGCGTGAACATGACTGCGGCTATCCCCGAACACGACCTGCCCGGCCTCCTGCTGTCGTGTCGCGTGGCCCGGAGAGACGCCGCCCGCTGTGTGGACCTCGTCACGCGGATGAGGGACGACGCCGGTTCCGCCGCGGGCGTGGTCTCCTGGGACATCATCCGCAGGGATGTCGGCCCCGGCACCGATGTCCACGCCTTGCTGCGCTTTGCGAGCCCGCGCGCCATGTCGGCATTTAGAAGCCACCCCGCGCAGCGGGCACGGATGGCCGAGCTGGAGGCGATGGTCCCGTCCGGCATCGCGCAGCAGGAAGCGCGGGGATCACGCGGATCTTTCGACCTGGCCACGGCCAGTGACGCCCCGCCGCCAGTGCCTCCGCTGTGGAAACGCTGGACGGTCAGCATGTTGGCTGTCTATCCCGCGCTGGTCCTCCTTGTCGTTCTGCTGGATCCCGTACCGGCACGGTTGCCGGACGCTCTGGGCCTGTTCGGGGTGGCGCTCGTGCTGACGGGGCTGAACACGGCTTTCCTGCTTCCGTGGCAGAATACTTATCTCAAGGGCTGGCTGGCCCAGGGCACGACCGCCGGCCGCCACCACCAGCGGCCGCGCGGCACCCTTC
>JAOARA010000319.1 GCA_025211115.1 Roseicyclus sp.
CTATGTCCTGACCAAGTGGCGCTTCCGCGGTGACACGATCATCTTCGGGATGCTCCTGTTCTCCTGCTTCATCCCGTTCCAGATCGTGCTGATCCCGATGGCGCGAATCCTCGGCATCCTGCAGATCGCGGGGACGACGCCGGGCCTGATCCTGGTGCATTTCGTCTACGGGATCGGCTTCACCACGCTCTACTTCCGCAACTACTACGCCGCCTTCCCGACCGAGCTGGTCCGGGCGGCGCAGATCGACGGGGCGGGGTTCTTCCAGATCTTCTGGCGGATCATGCTGCCAAGCTCCGGCCCGATCATCGCGGTCAGCTTCATCTGGCAGTTCACCAACATCTGGAACGACTTCCTCTTTGGTGCGAGTTTCGCCAGCGGAGACGCCGCGCCGATGACGGTCGCGCTCAACAACCTCGTCAACTCGTCCACGGGGGTGCGCGAATACAACGTGCATTTCGCCGGCGCCATCATGGCCGCCGCCCCCACGCTTCTCGTCTACATCGTCGCCGGCCGCTACTTCGTGCGCGGTCTCATGGCCGGGAGCGTGAAGGGATGAACGCGAATTTTCGTACGAAAATTCGCATATGCGATCTTTCGTACGAAAGATCGGCGCTGCGGCTCATCGAAAGGATCTGACCCATGGGTTTCCTCGACATCGACAACGTCACCAAGTCCTACGGCGCCGTCGAGGTGCTGCACCGGGTCGATATCTCGGTGGAGGAGGGCGAGTTCCTCGTCCTCGTCGGCCCCTCGGGCTGTGGCAAGTCCACGCTTCTGAACATGATCGCGGGGCTGGAGGGGATCACCAGCGGCGAGATCAAGATCAAGGACCGCGTGATGAACGGGGTCCACCCCTCGAAACGCAACATCGCCATGGTGTTCCAGTCCTACGCGCTCTACCCGAACATGACGGTGGGCCAGAACATCACCTTCGGCCTCGAGATGCACGGCACCCCCAAGGAAGAGCGCGACAAGGCGATGAAGGAGGTGGCGCAGCTCCTCCAGATCGAGCCTTTGCTGACGCGCAAGCCCGGCCAGCTCTCGGGCGGCCAGCGCCAGCGGGTCGCCATGGGCCGCGCCTTGGTCAGGAACCCCGACGTGTTCCTCTTCGATGAGCCGCTCTCGAACCTCGACGCGAAGCTGCGCGTGGACATGCGGACCGAGATCAAGAAGCTGCACCAGCGTCTTGGCACCACCATCGTCTATGTCACCCACGACCAGATCGAGGCGATGACCCTCTCGACGCGGATCGCGGTGATGTATGACGGCTATGTCCAGCAGCTCGGCACCCCGAAAGAGATCTACGACAACCCGGCCAACCTCTTCGTGGCGACCTTCATGGGCAGCCCGGCGATGAACGTCCTGCCTGCGAAGCTGGAGGATCGGAACGGCGCGCTGCACGCGGTGCTGACCGGCTCCGAGGGGCAGGAGATTGCCCTGCGGATCGAGAATGCGCCCGCGGCCTACCAGGCCTACAAGGGCAGCCAGGTGATGCTCGGCATCCGCCCCGAGGCGATCACCGACCCGGAGGGGGCGGACCGCAACGCCCGCAACATCCAGGCGCTGACGAACGGCGTGACCGTGACCGAACCTGCGGGGGCGGATACCTTCGTCACCATGACGCTGTCCGGCAAGGATTGCATCGCGCGGATGCGGGCCGATGCCGATGTGCATGCCGGCCAGCCCTTCGAGTTCGCTGTGAACATGGACAAGGCCGTGCTCTTCGATCCGAAGACGGAAGAACGCATCGGCTGAGACGGGAACCCGCGGTTCATGGGGTCGCGGGTTTCTTTTCAGGCTGGATTTGGAACGATCCAATAGGTATGGTTCCGCCGAGGGAGGATCGGATGAGCGACGCCGACATCATCATCGTCGGCTCCGGCATGGGGGGCGCGACGCTGGCCGCGGGGCTTGCGCCGACGGGGCTCCGCATCCTGATCCTCGAACGGGGCGAGCGGCTGGAGGATTGCGCCCAGGCGCGCGACCCGGCGACGATCTTCGCGCAGGGCCACTTCCGCCCCGCCGAGACCTGGCTGACGCCCGAGGGAACCCGCTTCAACCCCGGCAACTATGCCTTTGTTGGCGGCAATTCCAAGTTCTACGGCGCGGTGATGATCCGCTACCGCGAGGCCGATTTCGCCCCGATCCGCCATATCGGCGGCACCACCCCCGGCTGGCCCTTTCCCTACGACACGCTCGCGCCCTGGTATGACCGCGCCGAGGCGCTTTACCAGGTCCGCGGGCAGGGCGGCATCGACCCGACCGACCCGCCGCGCGCGGCGAACTACCCCTTTCCCCCGGTCCCGCACGAACCCGCCATCGCCGATCTCGACCGCCGCCTGCGCGCCACGGGCCTGCACCCCGCGCCCCTGCCGCTGGCCGTCGAGCTCGACCGCTGGCTCGCCCGCGCCGCGACGCCCTGGGATGCGTTCCCGGACACCACGGGCGGCAAGCTGGATGCCGAAACCGCCGCGCTGACGCTGGCCTTGCAGCACCCCAACGTGCGCCTGCAGACCGGCGTGACCGTCCAGCGGATCGAGGGCGAGGGCGATCGCGTCACCGGCCTTCTGACCAGTGCCGGCCGCCTGACTGCGCCCCGCATCGTGCTGGCCGCCGGGGCGGTTCACACCGCCGCGCTGCTGCTTCGCTCTGCGGATGAGGCGCACCCGAGGGGCCTTGCCAACCGCTCCGACCAGGTGGGGCGGAACTTCATGAACCACAACGCCTCGGCGCTGCTGGCGCTGGCGCCCCGGCGGAACGGGTCGGTCTACCAGAAAACGCTGATGCTGAACGATTGGTACCTGACCGGCGGGCCGCAGGGCGAACC
>JAOARA010000320.1 GCA_025211115.1 Roseicyclus sp.
GACCATGGCGATCTGGCGGCGCAGGCTGTCCTGTTTCAGGGTCCGCACGTCCACGCCGTCCAGCGTCACGCGCCCCGCCTCGGTGTCGTAGAGCCGCAGAAGGAGCGCCACGAGCGTCGATTTCCCCGCGCCCGAGGCCCCCACGATGCCCAGTTTCTGGCCCGGCTCGACCACCAGGTCGATGCCATCCACCCCGCCCGCCTCGCGCCCATAAGCGAAGGAGACGTTTTCGAAACCGATGCGCCCGCGCGCCTCGGGCAGGTCCACCGCGCCCTCGGCATCGGTCAGCTCGTGCGGCGGGGTGAGCGTGCGCATCCCGTCCTCGACCTCGCCGATGTTGGAATAGACCGCCATCAGCGTGAAACTGACCCAGCCCGTCATCTGCGCGATGCGCATGGCGACGGCCCCGGTGGCGGCGATCTCGCCCGCGGTCACGGCACCGGTCTGCCACAGCGCCACGGCCATCAGCACCAGCGCCACGGGCAGCGCGCCCGCCGTCGCCATGAGCGCGAAACGGAACCCGGTGGAAAGGTAGCCAAAGGCCAGCGCCGCATCGCGGTAGCCGCGCATCGCGCCGAGGGCGGTTTCGTCCTCGTACTCGGTATGGCCGAAGAGCTTCACCGTCTTGATGTTGGTGATCGTGTCCACGATCTGCCCCGTCACGTTGGCGCGCGCCGCGGCGCGGGTCTTGGACCGCAGGCGGATGCGCGGCAGGAACCAACGGATCATGAAACCGTAGCCGACCGTCCAGACCAGCAGCATCAGCCCGATGCGCCAGTCGATCGCCAGAAGCATGGCGACCGCGCCCACCAGCGTGGCGACGGCAAAGGCACCGGCGTTGATGACCTCGGTCACGACATTCACCAGCGCGGTAGCGGTCTGCATCTGCTTCTGCGCGATGCGGCCGGCGAAGTCGTTGTCGAAGAAGCTGACGGCGTGGCCGAGTGACCAGCGGTGCAAGCGGCTCTGGATCAGGGGGGCGAGGTTCGGGGGCAGCACGATGCCGTTGAAGGCCGCCGAGGCCCCGAAGAAAAGCGGGCGCAGCAGCAGGTAAAAGGCCGTGTAGAAGAGGATGAGGCCCAGATGCGCGGTGAAATACCCATCCGGCCCGGTGGTGACGGTGGAGTCGATGACGACACCCAGGAGCCATGCCGCGCCGACCTCGAGCACACCGGCGAGGCCCGAGAGCACGGTGGCGACGAGGATCACGGGCCATGCCCCCGAGAGGCACCAGCGGATGAAGGGCCAGCGCGCGCGGGGCGGCGGGCCGTCGGCATGGGCGAAGCCGTCGATCAGGGCGGACAGCCAGTGGAGGACGGGTTGAACGGCGCGGATCATTCGGCGGCCTCCGTTCCCGGATCGGTTTCGGTCCCGATGAACCCACCCGACTGGCGCGCCCAGAACCCTGCGTAGAGCCCGCCCTTGGCGAGCAACTCGGCATGGGTGCCGTCCTCGGCGATGCGGCCCTCCTCCAGCACGACGATGCGGTCCATCTGGGCGATGGTCGACAGGCGATGCGCGATGGCGATGACGGTCTTGCCCTCCATCACGCCGTAGAGCGTCTGCTGGATCTGGGCCTCGACCTCGGAATCGAGCGCGCTGGTGGCCTCGTCCAGCACGAGGATGGGCGCATCCTTCAGGATGACGCGGGCGAGCGTCACGCGCTGGCGCTGGCCGCCCGACAGCTTCACGCCGCGTTCGCCGACATGCGCGTCATAGCCGCGGCGGCCCTGCGGGTCTTCCAGCGTCAGGATGAACTCATGCGCCTCGGCCCGGCGGGCGGCGGCGATCATCTGCTCTTCCGTCGCATCGGGGCGACCGTAGAGGATGTTGTCCCGCACGGACCGATGCAGGAGGGACGAGTCCTGCTGCACCATGCCGATGTGGCGGCGCAGGCTGTCCTGCGTGACCGAGCGAATGTCCTGCCCGTCGATCAGGATGCGCCCGCCCTCGGTGTCGTAGAAGCGCAGGAGCAGCTTGACCAGGGTGGATTTGCCCGCGCCCGAGCGGCCGACAAGGCCGACCTTTTCACCGGGACGGATCGTCAGGGCGACCCGGTCAAGCCCCCCTGCCCCGCGTCCGTAATGGTGGCTGACGGTATCGAACCCGATCTCACCCTGCGGCACGGTCAAGGGCCGCGCATCCGGCGCATCGGTAAGCGTTACGGGGTCGGTGATCGTCTCCATCCCCTCGGCCACCACGCCGAGCGAGCGGAACAGCGTCGAGACCGCCCACATGATCCAGCCTGTCATGGCGTTCAGGCGCAGTGTGAGCGCCGTGGCGGCGGCAACGGCCCCCACGGTGGCGGCATCGCCCGCCCAGAGCCAGACGGCCCAGCCGACGACGGCCACGATCAGGAAGCCGTTCAGAAGCGTCAGCACGATATCCATGATCGTGAAGAGCCGCATCTCGCGGGCGAAGGTGTCGCGGGTCTGCTCGATCGCCTCTTTCGCGTAGTCCAGTTCCCGGTCGTGATGGGCGAAAAGCTTGACGGAATGGATGTTGGAATAGCTGTCGACGACACGCCCCGTGGTCATCGAGCGCGCGGCGGCGCTGGCCTGGGCGGCCGGGCCGACGCGGCGGATCGTCCAGCGGACGAGCAGGGCGTAGAGCGCGAACCACGCGACCAGCGGCAGGGCGAGGCGGGGGTCTGCCTCGGCCAGCAGGATGGCGGCGCCGACCAGGTAGGCGAGCGCGAAGGTGATCGCGTCGAAAACCTGGAACACCGCATCGCCGGCGCTGGTAGGTGTCTGCATGATGCGGTTGGCGATGCGGCCCGCGAAATCGTTCTCGAACCAGCCGACCGACTGGCGCAACACCTGCCGATGCGCGCGCCAGCGAATGAGCGCGCCCAGCTGCGGCAGGATGCCGTTGTTCAGAAGCGCGACGTCGAGCCCCTGCAACAGCGGGCGCAGCGTCAGGATGAATACCGCGGCGAGGATCAGCTCGAAGCCGTGGGCCGACAGGACCTCGGCCGGGGTGCCGGTGGACAGAAGGTCCACGACGCGGCCCATGTACCAGATCAGCCCGACCTCGACGGCGGCCACGACCACCGACATCAGCGCGGTGATGGCGTAGAGGCGTTTGAAGGGTTTCGAGTAGTCCCAAAGGAACGCCCAGAGCCGACGCGGGGGTGCGTCGGTCTCGGGGTAGGTCGTGTAGGGGTCGACCAGCGTCTCGAAAAAGCGGAACATCGGGGGCCTTCGGGTGCTGCCCCAGATATAGGCCCCGGATTACAGAAAGACCATGACAGCCGAGGCGGCGAGGCCCGTGGCCATGACGCGGGCGAAGATCGTCCAGGCCTTTGGCGTGGTCAGCAGCAGCGCCAGAAGCGATCCGGCAAAGCTCCAGAACAGGCAGACGAAGAGGTTGAGGCCGGAGAAGGCGAGGGCGAGGCGCTGCGCCTCACCCACCGGGCCGAGGCCCGCGGCGTAGCCCGAGGCGGCGGCCAGCGCCACGGCCCAGACCTTGGGGTTCACCCATTGGAACAGCACCGCCTCGAGAAAGGTGAAAGGGCGCGCGCGGGCCTTGCCCTCGCCCTTCGCCGAGGATTGCCAGAGCGTCCAGGCCATCCAGCCGATCCAGGCCGCGGCGGCGAGTTTGAGCGCCGTGGCAAGCGCGGGTTGCGCCAGCAGCAGCGCGCCGATGCCGAGGCCGGTCAGCCCCGCGGTGATGCCCACGCCCGCCGCCACGCCGAAGACATGGGGCAGGGTGGCGCGAAAGCCGAAGCGCGCGCCCGAGGCGGGCAGCAGGATGACATTGGGTCCGGGGCTGAACAGGCCGAGGAAGACGAAAGGATAAAGCGGGTCCACATGCGGCTCCGATGCGCTGTGGCGCGACGGGAGGGTTTGGCGCCCGGATTGTCAAGCGGGTGGCGCCCCGTGGCGGGCTGCGGGAGCCTCCGGCGGCCATATTTGGGGGATGAAGATGGGAGGGCGGCGCGCGTTAACCTTAACGAGGGGTGAAGGTGGCGGCCAGCGAGGGGGCGGTGCGTTCAGTCGGTGTCGGAGAGGAGTTGCGCGCGGGTGAGGGTGAAGCCCGAGGCGATCCAGCGGGCCTCCATCGCCTTGAGCGCGGCACCGAGGGCGGGGCCCTGAAGGCGCGGCATCAGGTCGGCGGGTTTTACGGGGAACTCTGCGGCGGCGCCCTTGGTGATCTCGGTCTCGGTGTCGGCGGCAAGCGGTGTTTCGAAAAGGGCGGCGCGCAGAAGGACGATATCGCGCGCGGTGTCCGCGCCATGGGCATAGGCCAGCGCGGCGGGCGGGGTTGCTGTGCCCATCTCTGCGCGCAAGGTGGCGAGCCGCGCGGCCTCGGCCCGGGAGAGGCGCAGGCGGTCGGCGACCTCCTCGCCGCCAAGGGCCGCGAGGCGGCGGATCGGGGCGGGGGCCGTGGTTTCCAGCCCCACGAGGATCGGCAGGAGGCGGGTTTCGGCACCGGGCAGTGTGCGGGCCAGAACGCCGGTTTGCGCCATCGCGGCGACGGCGGGGGAGGGGTCGGGGGCGGCGAGCAGCTTTTTCACCTCGGCCCCGACCCTTTCGCGGCTGAGGCGGTCCAGCCCGTCGAGCCCGGCGGCGCAGGCGGCCAGCCCCTCGGCATCGAGCCCGCCCTCGGGGTCGGCATACCAGGCGTGGAAGCGGAAGAAGCGCAGGATGCGCAGGTAATCCTCGTGGATGCGATCCTCGGGCGCGCCGATGAAGCGCAACCGGCGCGCGGCAAGATCGGCCAGCCCCTCGCCAGTGGGGTCCAGCACCAGCCCCTCGGCATCGGCGTAGAGCGCGTTCATGGTGAAGTCGCGGCGCGCGGCGTCTTCCTCAAGCCGGTCGGTGAAGGCGATGGTGGCGCGCCTGCCGTCGGTGGCGACGTCGCGGCGCAGCGTCGTGATCTCGTAGGGGCGGTGATCGGCGACCAGCGTCACCGTGCCGTGGTCGATGCCGGTGGGCACAGCCTTGATGCCGGCCGCCTCGGCCAGCGCGATCACGCGCTCGGGGCGGGCGTCGGTGGTGATGTCGATGTCGCTGACGGGCTGATCGAGGAGCGCGTTCCTCACGCAGCCGCCGACGAACCACGCGCCATGCCCGGCCCCGGTCAGCACGGCCATGACGGCGCGCGTGCCGGGCAGGTCGAGCCAGTCCGCGGCAAGCTTCACGGTGCCACCCGGTCGGCGAGCGACTTCAGCATCCGCGCGGTCGCGCCCCAGATGTAGTAGGGGCCAAAGGGCACGACGTAGTAGCGCCGCCAGACCCCGCGCCAGCGGCGGCGCTCGACGCGGTAGCGGGCGGGGTCCAGCAGGAGCGGCAGCGGCACGCGAAAGACCTCGGCCACCTCGCCGGCCTCGGGCCGGGGCGTGAAGGCGCGGTCGATGCGGGCGATGATCGGCGTGACGGTGTAGCCTGTGACGGTTTCATGAGGCGGCAGTTCGGCCAGACGCCGGACGGTCGCGGGGTCGAGGCCGACCTCCTCGCGGGCCTCGCGCAGGGCGGCGGCGGTGGCATCGGCATCGCCCGCGTCGATCTTGCCGCCGGGAAAGGCGATCTGGCCCGGATGATGCTTGAGGTGCGAGGCGCGCTTGGTCAGGATCACGGTGTCGTCCAGCACCCCGATCAGCACGGCGGCCGGGCGCAGCTTGCGCCCCTCGGGCAGGACGATATCGGGGTTCAGGTCATAGTCGGACGAGGCCGCGGGCGGCGCGGCCCGCAGCGCATCGGTCAGCCGGTCGAGGTCAATCGGCCGTCCCATCGCCGTCTTCCTCGCCGGGGTCCTTCGTCGCCTCGAAGCCCAGCGTCGCGGGGTCGAACTCGTAATGCGCGCCGCAGAACTGGCAATCGGCGGTGACGCGGCCGTCCTCCGTGGTCATGTGGCCGATGTCGCGCGCCGAGTAGATCGAGAGCGAGTTGCGCACCCGCTCGGCCGAGCAGGTGCAGCCGAACTTGACCGGAAGGGCGTCGAAGACGCGCGGCCCTTCCTCGTGGAACAGCCGGAGCAGCAGGTCGGTGGGCGCGACGCGGGGGCCGATCAGCTCGAGCGCCTCGGCGGTGTCGAGCAGGATGTTGGCGCGGGCCCAGTTCTCGCCCTCGTCCTCGTCCATCAGGTCGGTGGCGGTCATCAGCCCGTCTTCGCCGGAGGGCGCATCGCCCATCAGCGGCGAGGCCTTGGGCATGTGCTGCAGCATCACGCCACCCGCGCGCCAGGTCGTGTCCTGCCCTGGTTCGCGGCTTTGGCCGAAGCTGAGCTGGAACCGCGTCGGCAGCTGCTCGGACTGGGCGAAATAGGCCTCGGCGCAGGCGGCAAGCGACCCACCGGCCAGGGGCGTGATGCCCTGGTAGGGCGTGGTGCCCTGGCCCTGGTCGATCAGGATGGCGAAATAACCGCGCCCGATCTGGGTGAAGGGATCGACGCCGGGCTGCAGCCGGTCGGCGTCATAGCTCGCCCAGGCGCGGACGCGGGCCGGGGTATCCTCGCCCTCGGGGGCGAAGAAATCGGTGGCGATCAGGCGGGCCGGCCCGTCGCCGCGGACCTGCAGCGACAGTTTCCAGCGCAGCTTGATGGTCTGGCCGATCAGCGCGGTGAGCAGCGCGGCCTCGGCCACCAGCGCCTCGACCTCGGGCGGGTAGTCGTGCTGGGCCAGCACCTTGTCGAGCGTCAGGTCGAGGCGTGCGACCCGGCCACGGATGTCCGAGCGGTCGAGCTGGAAGGGCAACACGGTGTCGTCCCACGCGATCTTGGTGGTCAGGGTCATGTCTTCTCGTATCCGGGTTTGCGGCCTTCGGGTCTCATATAGGGGCGGTCGAGGCAATCCCAAAGCGGCGTCGCCTTGCCGTTCCCCGCGGGATGGGAAACTATGCGCCGGTACACGGTTTGGCAGAGTGCCGCATGAAGATTTTATTCGTACATCAGAATTTCCCGGGCCAGTACCGCGAGTTGCTGCAATGGATCGTCGCGCAGGGCGGGCACGAGGTGGTCTTCCTGACCCAGCGCCGGGACGTCAGGCGGGTCAAGGGCGCGCGCATCGTTTCCTACCTGCCACATCACAGGCCCGCCGAAGGGGCCTATGCCGCGACGAAATACTGGGAGGAATGCTGCGGCAACGGCTTGGGCGCGGCCTTTGCCGCCCAGAAGCTCGAGGCCGAGGGGTTTCGGCCCGACATCGTCGTGGGCCATGTCGGCTGGGGCGAGTTGACGTTCTTCAAGGAGATCTGGCCCGATGTGCCGATCCTCGGGTTCTTCGAATATTACTTTCTCGCGCGCGGCGGATCGGTCGGGTTCGACCCGGAATTCCCGGCCTCGCCCCATGCGCCCTTCCTGATGCATGCGCGCAACGCGGTGAATTTCGCCAATATCCAGACCGTCGACCTGGGGCTGTCGCCGACGCTGTTCCAGCGCGACACCTTTCCCGAAAGCTTTCACCCCAAGATCTACGTCAAGCATGACGGCATCCGAACCGACCGGCTGCGCCCCGATCCGAAGGCCAGCGTGCCGCTGAACCGGCTGGGGCGGGCGGTCACGCGCGAGGACGAGATCTTCACCTACATGGCGCGGAACATGGAGCCGACCCGCGGCTTCCACAAGTTCATGCGCGCGCTGCCCCATATCCTCGATGCGCGGCCGAACGCGCGGGCGCTGATCATCGGCGGCAACGAGGTCTCCTATGGCAAGGCGAGCGATGCGCGCGGCGGCTACCGCGCCGAGATGGAGCGCGAGGTCGGCGACCGGCTGGATTGGGACCGGGTGCATTTCCTCGGCAAGGTGCCCTTCGCCGCCTACCAGCAGATCATCCAGGTCAGCCGCTGCCATGTCTACCTGACGGTGCCCTTCGTGCTGTCGTGGTCCTGCATGGAAAGCATGTCGATGGGCGCGACGATCGTCGCCTCGGACACCGCCCCCGTGCGCGAGGTCATCACCCATGGCGAGACCGGGCTCCTGGTGGATTTCCACGATCACGAGGCACTGGCCCGCCAGGTGATCGAGGTTCTGGCCCGGCCGGGTGACGTGGCCCACCTCGGCCCCGCCGCGCGGCGCCACATGGTCGAGGCCTATGATTTCGAAACCGTCTGCCTGCCCGAGCATATCCGGCGGATGAACGGCCTCGTGCCCAAGGCGCGCCGGATCGCCCTGCCCAGCGGGTAGGCTGCGCGGCGTCAGTCAGTCGGTCGGTCAGTCGGTCAGGCTTGCGCCCTGCCGGGCCAGCCCGAAGACCGAGCCGACAAGCCCCAGGATCGTCTGCGCCGAGGTGACCGGGCTTTCGGTCACCAGCACGAGATCGCCGGGATGGATGCGGAAGTTGCGGGCGCTGAACAGCCCGTCGGCGCTGGTCAGGTCGACGGTGAAGACCACGCGCGCCTGTGCCGGGCCGCTGTCATCGGCGCGCAGCGCGCTGTCGGGATATTCCCGCAGGATCAGAACGCCGCCGGGATCGCCGCGGCGGCTTTCGACACCGCCGATGATCGACACGGCATCCAGCGCGCTGACGTGATCCTGCGGAAAGCGGTGCTGGCTCTGCGAGCCCGCCGCACCCAGCGACAGGAAATAGCGCCGGTCCTCTTCCACGATGACACGGTCGCCGCCATGCAGCAGCGTGTCGAGGCCGGGGTTCTCGAACAGCCGCGCGACCGAGGTGCCGTAGACATGGCCGCCGCGCATCAGCCGCACCTGCGGGTTGGTCAGCCCCGCCTGCACCCCGCCGCCCTGCGCGATCAGGTTCAGCACGGTGTAATTGCGGTCGGGCAGCGGATAGGCGCCGGGCGCGCCGACACCGCCCACCAGGTCGACCGAGTTCGTCCGCCCTTCGACAAGCCGCAGCTGGACCTGCGCCGAGGGCACGACGCGGTCGATCTCGTCCTGCAGATGGGCGCGCGCAAGCTGCTCGGTCAGGCCCGCGACGCGGATGTCGCCCGCATAGGGCACGAAGATCGTGCCATCGGGCGCGACCGTCAGCGACTCGATCGGGACGGCGCGATACCCGTTCGACGAAAGAAGCGAATTCTCGGTGCTGTCCCAGATCGTCAAGGCAAGCTCGTCGCCCGCGGCGATGACCTGCGTGCGCGCACCGCCGCTGGCGGGAATCCAGCCGAGGGGACGCGCGCCGGTCAGGGGCCAATCGGCCACGACGGGCAGGAACTCGCGGGTGACGGGATGGACGGCGAAATCGGCCGTTTCGCCTTCGGCGGCGGAAATGATCTCGCGCTCGACCGCGGCACCGCGCGGCAGGTCGCTACAGGCCGAAAGGGCAGCCAGGAGGGACAGACACATCACGGCGCGTCGCCATGCTACGGTTACCATGTATCCCCCCGGATCGAACTCGTTACTGACCTGTGAACAGGTTTACGGGCGGGGCAGGCCGCGTCAACGGCCGCGGGGCGCAATTTCCGGCGCGATGCAAATTTGCCCTGCCCGCAGACAACACGCCGTATCGGGCCGGTCGGGGCGGATTATCCTTGAATGACGCGGGCGTTGCATGGCACCTGCGCGGGGGTTCAACCACGACCGCGGGTGTCATGGCGTCACGTATTCTTCTGACCGGGGGGGCAGGCTACATCGGCTCGCACACCCATGTCGCGCTGGTCGAGGCCGGGCACGAGGTGGTGATCCTCGACAGTTTCGCAAATGCGCGGCGCTCGGTGCCCGAGCGGTTGGCGCAGATCACCGGGCACCCGGTGCAGCTGATCGAGGGGGACGTGCGCGACGAGGCGCTTCTGACCCGCGTTCTGCTCGAGCAGTAGATCGACGCCGTCGTGCATTTCGCCGCCCTCAAGGCGGTGGGCGAAAGCATGGTGCGGCCGCTGGACTACTTCGACGTGAACGTCGGCGGGCTGACCGCGCTGTTGCGCGCGATGGAAACGGCGGGCTGTCGCCGCCTGGTGTTTTCCTCCTCGGCCACGGTCTACGGCCTGCCCGACGAGATACCGACACCGGAAACCGCGCCCCTGCACGCGATGAACCCTTATGGACAGACCAAGATCATCGGCGAGCAGATGCTGGACTGGCTGGGCCGCTCGAACCCGGACTGGGCCATCGGCGTGCTGCGCTACTTCAACCCCGCGGGCGCGCATGGCTCGGCGCTGATCGGCGAAGACCCCCACGACACGCCCGGCAACCTCATGCCCTTCGTCGCAAAGGTCGCCACCGGCGAGCTGGAGCGGATCGCCGTCTTCGGCGCGGATTACGACACGCCCGACGGCACCGGCGTGCGCGATTACATCCATGTCGAAGACCTGGCGCGCGGACATGTGCTGTCGCTGCAATCGCTGCTGGACACCGGGCAAGGCCACCTTGTGAACCTCGGCACCGGGCGGGGATATTCCGTGCTCGAGGTCATCGCCGCCTACACGCGGGCCAGCAACCGCCACCTGCCCTACAGCATCACCGAGCGCCGCGCGGGTGACGTGCCGATCTCGGTCGCGCGGGCGGACAAGGCGGCCGAGGTGCTGGGCTTTCGCACCGAAAAGGGGCTGGAGGAGATGTGCGCCAGTTCCTGGGCCTGGGTCTCGACCGCGGGGGCGCAGGACTGAACCGGCGTTGCCTGTGACCGCAGCGCCTGTCGAAGGGACACGAGGATGAAGCTCACACGCAAGGACGACATCGCCGCCGGCCCCGCGCCCGCGGCCTATTTCACCGGTGCCGTGACCATCGAACGGCTGCAGGACAGCGCCGCACCCTCGCGGGTGAACGCGGTGCGCGTCAGCTTTCCGCCCGGCGCGCGGACGGCGTGGCACACGCATCCACTCGGCCAGCTTCTGATCGTCGTGGAGGGCGAGGGCTGGGCCCGCACCGAGGGCGAGGAAAAGCTGATCCTGCGCCCCGGCGACACGGTCTGGATTCCGCCCGGCGAACGCCACTGGCACGGCGCGACCGACGCAAGCGCCATGGTGCATATCGCCGTGCAGGAGGCCGTGGACGGCTCCGCCGCCGACTGGCAGGAGCATGTGAGCGACGCCGATTACCTTGGCTGACGCGGGCGTCAGGCCAGACCGGCGCGCAGACAGTCGTGGATGTGCAACAGGCCCACGGGCCGCCCCGCGGCATCGACCACGAACAGCGCGGTGATGCGGTTGGCCGACATCACCGCCATCGCCTCGGCGGCCAGGTCGTCGGGGGCGATCACGCGGGGCGCGCGCGTGGCGACTTCGCCCGCGCTGCATTCCATCAGCCGGGCCATGTTGCGCCGCAGGTCGCCGTCCGAGATCACGCCGACAAGCCGCCCCTCCGACACGACACCGGCGATGCCGAAGCTTTTCTCGCTCATCACGATCAGCGTGTCGGACATGGGCGTTTCGGCCGCGACCAACGGCAGCGCCTCGGGGCCGTGCATCAGCTGCGAGACCTTGCTGAGTTGCGCGCCCAGCTTGCCGCCGGGATGAAAGGTGCGGAACTGCTCGGGCAGGAAACCGCGCCGCTCCATCGTGGCGACGGCCAGCGCATCGCCCAGCGCCAGCGTCAGCGTGGTCGAGGTGGTCGGCGCCATGCCGATCACGCAGGCCTCGGGCGCGGGCGGCAGGACAAGCCGATACTCGGCGGCCTGCATCAGCGTGCTGTCGGGCCGCCCCGAGATCGCCACCATCGGGATGGCGAAGCGCGCGACATGGGCGATGATGTCCTTCAGCTCGGCCGTTTCGCCCGAGTTGGAAATCAGGATCGTCAGGTCGCCGGGCATGACCATGCCCAGGTCGCCATGGCTCGCCTCGGCGGGATGGACGAAGGCCGAGGGCGTGCCGGTCGAGGCGAAGGTCGAGCTGATCTTGCGCGCGATATGGCCCGACTTGCCGATCCCCGACAGGATCACGCGGCCCTTCGTGGCGAGGATCGCCTCGACGGCGGGGGCGAAATCCTCGGGCAGGGCCTCGGCCATGGCGGTGACGGCCTGTCCCTCGGTGGTCAGGACGCGCGCGGCGGTGGCGCGGATCGCGGCTTTCTGGTCATCGGTCATGGGCGTGCCTTAGCCCAAGGCCGCCCGCTTGGCGAGAGGGGGGATTTCGCGCCCCCGCGCGCTCTGGCACAAGGGGGCGACGCCACGGGAGGAACCCATGAACCGACGTTTCGGCCGACTGCCCGACCCGAGCCTGCGCTACACGCCGCGCCCCGGCGTCTACGCGATCATCGAGGCGGGCGACGGCATCCTCGCCACCTTCCAGGAGGAACCGCGACCCGAGTTGCAGCTGCCCGGCGGCGGCATCGACCCCGGCGAGCAGCCGCTTGTCGCGCTGGCGCGCGAGGTGATGGAGGAAACCGGCTACATCATCCACTCCGCCCGGCGGCTGGGGATGTTCCATCGCTTTACCTACATGCCGGAATACGACCTGCATGCGCAGAAGCTGTGCCATATCTACCACGCCCGCCTCGGCCCGCGCCGCGGCGCACCGACCGAGGCCGGGCACACGGCGGTCTTCCTGCCCTGGGACGTGGCCGAGGAACGGCTTGCCGTCTCGGGCGACCGCTATTTCCTGCGCAGTTTCCGCGCCTGGCGCGGCGTCTAGTCGCCCGGCCCGCGGTAGGACAGCAGCACCGCCGAGACGTCGTCGGGGAATTGCGCCGTTCCAGCGAACCGGGCGAGCCCGTCTTCCAGCGCCGAGAGGAAATGCAGCCCGCCATGCGCGGCCGCGGCCCGGACGAGGCGGATCAGCCCCTCTTCCTCCAGCATGCCGCCCTCGGCACCGGGGCATTCGGTCAGCCCGTCGGAACAGACCAGCACGCGGTCGCCGGGACGCAGGGTGACCTCGAACCGCTCGTAGCTGGCCCCCTCGATCAGCCCGATGGGCAGGCCGCCCGCGCCCACCACCTCGATCGCGCCATCGGCGCGCAGGATCAGCGGGTGAGGGTGCCCGGCCTGCACCATCGACAAGCGGCCCGTGGGAATGTCGAGAAACCCCAGCCCCAGCGTGAAATAGCGGTCCGAGCGCATCTCGCTCAGGATCATGCGGTTGAGCCGGTCCGCCGCACGCTCGGGCGAGAGGGCGCGAAACCCGCCGTCCGCGCGGCGGGCCAGCGCGATGTTCTGATCGGGGCTTGCCGCGCTCAGGATGCCCGCGACGCGGGCCGCGATCATCGCCGAGGCGACGCCGTGGCCCGACACGTCGAGCCCGAAGATCCCCACGGTATCCCCCTCGACCGGGAAGGCGCCGACCATGTCGCCGCCGATATGGCCCGAGGCCTTGAGCCAAAGCGACACGTCGACCGGCCCGTAGCGCCGCGCGCGGTCCTGCATCTGGGCGCGCTGCAGGCGCCGCGCCTCGTCGAGGTCGGCGTCGAGCGCGTCATAAAGCGTGCGCAGCTCGCCCAATGCGCCGGTCAGAAGCCCGTTCTTTTCCACCAGGTCGCGCTGCATGGCGACGATCCGCGCGCCCGCGTTCAGCCGCGCGCGCAGTTCGGGCGGGCGCACGGGCTTGGTCAGGAAATCATCGGCCCCGGCCTCCAGCCCCTCGGTCAGGGCGGCGTCGCCGGTCTTGGAGGTCAGCAGGATGACATAGGCATAGCCCGCGCGCCGGTTCGCCCTGAGATGGCGGCAGAACTCGGGCCCGGTCAGGCCGGGCATCACCCAGTCGCTGATGACAAGGTCGACAGAGGGATCGAGCGCGGCGGCCATGGCCGCATCCGCCGTGCCGCATTCCACGACCTCGTGCCCCCAACGGCGCAGGAGCGCGGCCAGCAAGACCCGCTGCGCGCGGCTGTCATCCACCACCAGGACACGGTGCGACACCTGCGGCGGGCCGGCGCGGGGCAGGGTCGGGTGATCGGGAACATGCAGCATGGTCGGGCCCGTCGTGACGATTCCCCCCTCCTGCACCGGCGCGGGTTAACCGCGGGTGAAGGCGACAAGTCGAACTATCGCGGCGGGGTGCTGCAACGGTTCGTTAACATCCGGCGGGCAAGCGTGAAGACCCAGCTCGAGGAGACCACGGCCATGATCGACCGGCATCGCCTGAACGCCCTGCGCGAGGATATCGGCGAAGAGGATTTCGCCGATGTCGTCTGCCTTTTCATCGGCGAGATCGGCGAAAAACTGACCCAACTTCAGGCCGCGCCGCAGGGGGCGACGGCGGATGATTTCCACTTTCTTCGCGGCAGTGCCGTCAACCTCGGGCTGACCGCCTTTGCCGAGGCCTGCACAGGGGCCGAAGGGGCCTGCCGGGCGGGGCAGCCGCCCGATGTCGCGGGCGTGGCCAGGGCCTTTGGCGCGGCCATGGCGGCCCTTGCCCCCGACCTGCCGGATGTTGCCGCCCTGGCAGGTTTCGCCAGCGCGGCCTGAGTGCGGCCTCAGATCAGGAAATCGGCCAGCACCTCGTCATTGGTGATGTCGCGGAAGCCGAAGCCGCGGGAGGTCACGCGCTCGACCATCGCGTCGAAATTCGCGGCGTCGTCGGTCTCGATCCCGATCAGGACCGAGCCGAAATTGCGGCTGTTCTTCTTGAGATACTCGAAGCGCGCGATGTTGTCCCCCGGCCCCAGCAGGTCGAGGAAATCGCGCAGCGCGCCGGGGCGCTGGGGCAGGCGCAGGATGAAATATTTCTTCAGCCCCTGCCAGTTCTGCGCCCGTTCCTTGACCTCGGGCAGGCGCTCGAAATCGAAGTTCCCGCCCGAGGTGACACAGACCACGGTCTGCCCCGCGATCTGGTCGCGCATCTCCTCCAGCACGTCGCCCGACAGGGCCCCGGCGGGCTCCAGCACGATCCCCTCGATGTTCAGCATCTCCTGGATGGTGACGCAGATGCGGTTCTCGGGGGCGATCTTCACATCGACCGGCGCGACCCGGCGCAGCACCTCGAAGGTGCGGTCGCCGATCCGGGCAACGGCCGCGCCATCGACGAAGGTATCCGTGATCGGGATGGGCTGCGGCGCGCCGGTCTTGAGCGCCGCGGTCAGGCTGGCGC
>JAOARA010000321.1 GCA_025211115.1 Roseicyclus sp.
CGGCCGCGCCGTCTTTACCCAGCCGCCGATGCCGATCAAATGCGCCGGCGCGCCGCAAAAGGCGCTGTATCTTTCCGGTGACCACTGGCACCGCGAAGGCGTGCTCGACAAGATCGACATCCAGTTCATGAACGCCGGTGGCGTGCTCTTCGGCGTCAAGGATTACGTCCCCGCGCTGCAAGGCTACATGAACCGCTACAAGGCCGATCTGAACTTCTTCCACAATCTCGTGGCGGTGGACGGCCCGGCGAAAAAGGCGTGGTTCGAGGTGAAGGAGCCCGAGAAAGAGGTCCGCACCGTCGAGGTCGACTTCGACATGCTCCATGTCGTGCCGCCGCAGGTGGCGCCCGATTTCATCCGGGTCTCGCCGCTGGCGGACGCCGCGGGCTGGGTCGACGTGGACCAGGCCACGCTGCGCCACAAGACATACGAGAACATCTGGTCGCTCGGCGACGTGATGAACGCGCCCAACGCCAAGACGGCGGCGGCGGCGCGGATGCAGGCGCCCATCGTGGCCGAGAACGTGGCCGACGACATCGAGGGCCGTTCGCCCACGGCGATCTACAACGGCTACGGCTCCTGCCCGCTGACGGTGGAGAAGGGCAAGATCGTGCTGGCGGAATTCGGCTATGGCGGCACGCTTCTTCCCAGCTTTCCGCGCTGGCTGATCGACGGCACCAAGCCCACCCGCGCGGCCTGGTTCCTCAAGGAAACCGTGCTGCCGCCCTTCTACTGGAAGGCGATGCTGCGCGGAAAGGAATGGATGGTGAAACCCGAAAAGGTCACCGCCCGCTGACATCCTCAAGGGCGGTCCGGCCCCTCGGGCCGCCCCACCACATGAAAGACCGACCGGCATGAAGACCGACCTCACCGCCCTTGCGAAACGCTATGTCCCCGCGCTGGACTGGGGGCGCAGCTACACGCGCGACACGTTCCAGAACGACATGATCGCGGCGGTGATCGTGACGATCATGCTGATCCCGCAGTCGCTGGCCTATGCGCTGCTTGCCGGTCTGCCGCCCGAGGCGGGTCTTTACGCCTCGATCCTGCCGATCATCCTTTATGCCATCTTCGGCACCTCGCGCGCGCTGGCCGTGGGGCCGGTCGCCGTGGTCTCGCTGATGACCGCGGCCGCCGTGGGGCAGGTGGCCGAGCAGGGGACGGCGGGCTACGCCATCGCGGCGCTGACGCTTGCGGTCCTGTCGGGCGGCATCCTTCTGGCGATGGGCCTGTTGAAACTGGGCTTTCTCGCCAATTTCCTGAGCCACCCGGTCATCGCGGGCTTCATCACGGCCTCCGGCATCCTGATCGCGGCGAGCCAGTTCAAGCATATCCTCGGCATCGACGCCCACGGCCACACGCTGCCGCAGGTGCTTTATACGCTCAACGAGAACATGAACGACGCGAACCCGATCACCATCGCCATCGGCGTGGGGGCGACGCTGTTCCTGTTCTGGGTGCGCAAGGGGCTGAAGCCCCTGCTCATCAAGAGCGGCATGAAGCCCAGGCTTGCCGATGTCGCGCAAAAGGCGGGTCCGGTCGCCGCGGTCGTGGTCACGACACTTGCCGTCTTCGCCTTCGGCCTTGCCGATCGCGGTGTCGCCATCGTGGGCGAGGTGCCGCAATCGCTGCCGCCGCTGACCATGCCGAGCTTTTCGGCCGAGCTGATCAGCGCGCTCTTCATCCCGGCGCTGCTGATCTCGGTCATCGGCTTCGTCGAGTCGATCTCGGTCGCCCAGACGCTCGCCGCGAAGAAACGCCAGCGCATCGACCCGGATCAGGAGCTGATCGGCCTGGGCGCGGCCAACCTCGGCGCGGGCTTCACCGGGGGCTACCCGGTGACGGGCGGTTTCGCGCGCTCGGTCGTCAACTTCGACGCGGGCGCCGAGACGCCGGCGGCGGGGGCCTTCACCGCCGTGGGCCTTGCCATCGCGGCGCTGGCGCTCACGCCGCTGGTGTTCTTCCTGCCCAAGGCGACGCTGGCGGCCACGATCATCGTCGCGGTCCTGTCCCTTGTCGATTTCTCGATCCTCAAGACCAGCTGGGGCTATTCCAAGCCCGATTTCGCGGCCGTCACGGCCACGATCCTGCTGACCCTGGGCTTCGGGGTGGAGACCGGCGTGTCGGCGGGCGTGATCCTGTCGATCCTGCTGCACCTCTACAAGACCTCGAAGCCGCATGTGGCCGAGGTCGGCCTTGTCCCCGGCACGCAGCATTTCCGCAACATCCACCGCCACGCCGTCGACACCGATCCCGCCGTCCTGACCATCCGCATCGACGAGAGCCTCTATTTCCCCAACGCCCGCTTCCTCGAGGATTACGTTCTGGACCGGATCAGCGACGACAAGGAGATCCGGCACGTCGTGCTGATGTGCTCGGCGGTGAACGTGATCGACTTCTCCGCGCTCGAGGCGCTCGAGGCGCTCAACCTGCGGCTCAAGGACAACGACATCGCGCTGCACCTGTCCGAGGTGAAAGGCCCGGTCATGGACCGGTTGGAGAAATCGCATTTCCTCCATGACCTGACGGGCCGGGTGTTCCTGTCGCAATTCGACGCCTGGGTCGCCCTGACCGCGGACAAGACGCCGAAAGCGGCGGAGTAGGGGTTACTCCACCGCGCTCAGGCTGGGCTGGGGGGCCGCCGCGCTCATGCTGCGGCCCTCGGCGTCGAAAAAGGTCACCGCCTCCGCATCGGCCCCGATGTGGATGCGCCCGCCTTCCTTCAGCAGGCTGCCGCGCCCGTCGCGCAGGATCAGGCGGTCGCCGCCAAGGCGCAGGTGGATCAGCGTCTCGGCCCCCAGGGCCTCGACCAGCATCACCTCGGCCTCGGGCCCCTCGCGCGAGATGCGCAGCGCCTCGGGGCGGACACCCACCGCCCCCGCGCCGGGGCGCGCACCGCCCGCAAGCCCGGCAATGGCCTGCCCGGCGGGCGAGGTGATCTCGTAGACATTCATCGGCGGTGCGCCGATGAACTCGGCCACGAAGCGGCTGGCGGGGCGTTCATAGAGGTCCATCGGCGTGCCGATCTGCTCGATCCTGCCCTCGGACATGATGACGATGCGGTCGGCCAGGCTCATCGCCTCGACCTGGTCATGGGTCACGAAGACGAAGGTCGCCCCCAGCCGGGTGTGCAGATCCTTCAACTCGGCGCGCAGCTGCGTGCGCAGCTTGGCGTCGAGGTTCGAGAGCGGTTCGTCAAAGAGGAAGACCGCCGGTTCCCGCACGATGGCGCGGCCCATGGCGACGCGCTGGCGCTGGCCGCCCGACAGCTGCCGTGGCTTGCGGTCGAGATACTGGGTGATCTGCAGCGTCTCGGCGGCCATGGCGATGCGCTTGTCGATCTCGGGCCGGGGCATCCTCTGGTTGCGCAGCCCGTATTCCATGTTCCGGCGCACCGACATGTGCGGGTAAAGCGCGTAGTTCTGGAACACCATGGCGATGTCGCGCTCGCCCGGTTCCAGCTTGTTCACCACGCGGCCCGCGATCTCGATCTCGCCCTCGGTGATGCTTTCCAGCCCCGCGATCATCCGCAGGATCGTGGACTTGCCGCAGCCCGAGGGGCCGACCAGCACGATGAACTCGCCATCCGCGATCTCGACAGTGGCCCCCGCAACGGCGCTCACGCCGCCCGGATAGGTCTTGCCCACGTTTCTGAGGTTCAACTCGGCCATGTCTTACTTCTCGCTTTCCACGAGGCCCTTCACGAAGAGCCTTTGCATCGCCAGCACCACGAGGACGGGGGGCAGCATGGCAAGGATCGCCGTGCCCATCGTCAGGTGCCAGATCGGCAGGCCCTCGCCCACGTTCACCATGCGCTGAATGCCCATGACGATGGTGTAGAGGTCCTGGTCGGTGGTGATCAGGAACGGCCAGAGATACTGGTTCCAGCCGTAGATGAAGAGGATGATGAAGAGCGCCGCGATATTGGTCTTCGACAGCGGCAAGAGGATGTCCCAGAAGAACCGGATCGGCCCGGCCCGGTCGATCCGCGCGGCCTCGACCAGCTCGTCGGGGATGGTCAGGAAGAACTGCCGGAACAGGAAGGTCGCGGTCGCGGATGCGATCAGCGGGATGATCAGGCCCGAGTAGCTGTTGAGCATCCCGAGCGAAGCGACCACGTCATAGGTCGGCAGGATGCGCACCTCGACCGGCAGCATCAGGGTGATGAAGATCAGCCAGAAGAAGAGCATCCGGAACGGGAAGCGGAAGTAGACGATGGCATAGGCCGACAGGAGCGAGATGGCGATCTTGCCGAAGGTGATGCCAAGCGCCATCAGCAGGCTGTTCATCAGCATGGTCGAGAGCGCCACGCCCCCCACGGCGGGCGAGCCCTCGGTCAGAAGCTGGGTGTAGTTGGCGACGCCCTGGTCGCCGAACCACATCGGGATCGGCGATTGTGCCAGCGCCTCGCCGGGATGGGTCGAGGCGACAAGCGCCATCCAGACCGGAAAGCCGAGGAAGACGATGCCGGCGATCAGCACGACATGGGTCAGGATCTGCGAGATCGGGCGGTTCTCGACCATCAGTATTGCACCTTCCGTTCGATGAAGCGGAACTGGATGAAGGTCATGGCGATGACCAGTGCCATCAGCACCACGGATTGCGCGGCGCTCGACCCGTAATCCTGCCCGACGAAGCCCGTGGAATAGACTTTGTAGACAAGGATCGAGGTGGCATCCGCGGGCCCCCCGCTGGTCGTCGCGTGGATGATGGCGAAGGTGTCGAAGAAGGCATAGACAAGGTTCACCACCAGCAGGAAGAAGGTGGTCGGCGACAGCAGCGGGAAGACGATGGTCCAGAACCGCCGCGTGGGCGAGGCCCCGTCGATCGCCGCGGCCTCGATCAGGGATTTCGGGATCGACTGGAGGCCGGCGAGGAAAAACAGGAAGTTGTAGGAAATCTGCTTCCATGCCGCCGCGATGATCACCATCAAGAGCGCCTGGTTGCCGTTCACGTAATGGTTCCAGTCATAGCCCCAGATCGCCTCGAGCCAGTAGGCGACGATGCCGAGCGAGGGGTTCATCATGAAGAACCACAACACGCCCGCCAGTGCGGGGGCGACGGCATAGGGCCAGATCAGGAAGGTGCGATAGGTCGTGGCCGAGCGGATGACGCGGTTGGCGGCCACCGCCAGCGCCAGCGCCATGGACATCGACAGCACCGTGACCGACAGCCCGAAGATCAGCGTCGTCCAGAAGCTGCGCAGATAGCCTGCGTCGTTGAAAAGACGGATGAAATTCTCGAACCCGACGAAGGTGCGCGAAAAGCCGAAGGCGTCCTCGATGTAGAACGAGGTTTCGAGCGCCTGGTAGGCGGGCCAGATGAAGAAGACCAGCGTGACCACGATTTGCGGCGCCACCAGCAGGTAGGGCAGCCAGCGGCTCTGGAAGACGACACGTTTCTGCATTTTGGCCTGCCTGAAAGGAAACGGTCGGGCAGGGGGCGCGCCCCCGCCCGACCGCCGGGGTCTTGGATCAGTTCGCGGCTTCGAAGCGGCGCAGCAGCTCGTTGCCACGCTCGACGGCGGCGTTCATCGCCTCTTCCGCGGTCTTGGTGCCCGACCAGACGGCTTCCAGCTCTTCGTTGATCACGTCACGGATCTGCACGAAGTTGCCGAAGCGCAGGCCCGCGCTGTTGGCGGTGGGCTGGTTCAGCGTCAGCTGGGTGATGGCGACGTCGGTGCCGGGGTTCTCGGCGAAAAAGCCGTTCTCCTCCATCAGCTCGGCCGCGGCCAGCGTGATCGGAACGTAACCCGTCGACTGCGCCCAGTCGGCCTGCCGCTCGGCATCCGAGAGGAAGTTCAGGAACTGTGCCGTGCAGGCGTATTCCGCATCCTCATGGCCGCGCAGGGCCCAAAGCGTCGCGCCGCCGATGATCGAGTTCTGCGGCTCGGCCCGGACGTTCGTGTCGATGGGCATCGGCACCTGGGTGAACTCGAAGTCCTGGATGTCGGCCACGAAGCCGCCGAAATAGGCCGAGGAGTTGATCCACATCGCCGCTTCGCCGTTCACGAATTGCGGACGCGAGTCGCCGCGACGGCCGCCATAGGTGAAGAGGCCCTCTTCGGCCATGTCGGCCAGGCGCTGGATGTGGGCCACGACGGCGGGGTTGTTGATCGTCAGCTCGGTGTCGGTGCCGCCGAAGCCGTTGGAGTTGGTGCCGATCTGGATGTCATGCCATGCCGAGAAGTTCTCGATCATGGTCCAGCTCTGCCAGCCCATCCCGAAGGGCGAGGCGACGCCGGCCGCCTTCAGCGCGCGGGCCGCTTCGATGACGCCGTCCCAGGTCGTCGGAACTTCGATGCCGTTCTCCTCGAACAGCGTCAGGTTGACCCACATCACCGGCGTGGAGGAGTTGAAGGGCAGCGACAGCATGTTGCCCTCGGTGTCGGAATAGTAGGAGATCACGCCGGGCAGGTAATCGGCCTCGTCGAACGCGATGCCCTGGTCGGCCATCAGCTGGTGAACCGGGTAGACCGCGCCGTTGTCGGCCGCCGACATCATCGTCGCGGTGCCCACTTCGAAGACCTGGACGATCTGCGGCTGCTCGCCCGCGCGGAAGGCGGCGATCGCGGCGGTCATCGTCTCGGTGTAGTTACCCTGGTAGACCGAATTGACGACGCACTGGTCCTGCGAGGCGTTGAACTCGGTGGCGAAGGCATCGGTCCGTTCGCCCAGCTGGCCGCCCATGGCGTGCCAGAATTCGATTTCCGTCTGGGCCGCGGCGGCGGTGCTCAGGGCAAGGACGCTGACGGCGCTGGCCGTTGCGATGTGACGCATGTTCATCGGGGTATCTCCTCCAGCCGGCGGGGCCGGCAAGTCTGTTCGGAAACGAAGAAGGGCCCTCGCGGCCCCTCTGCGCGTGGCGCTTAACGCGCTTCTGTGACGGTCATGTTACGCGTCACGCAACGTCAGGCAAGCCGTTTCGTGTGCAAGGGATATCGGGACGCGCGCGGGGCATATGCCCTCCGTGGCGCGCGGGGTCAGGCGGCCAGCTTGATCCAGACCGGCACATGGTCCGAGGGCTTCTCGCGCCCGCGCACGGCCTTTTCGATGCCCGCATCCTGCATCAGGTCGGCGGCCTGCGGGCTGAGAAGAAGGTGGTCGATGCGGATGCCGTTGTTCCGGTCCCAGGCCCCGGCCTGGTAATCCCAGAAGGAATAAAGCCCCGCGGCCTGCGTCCGCGCGCGGATCGCCTCGGTATAGCCAAGGTTCAGGATGCGCCGGAACGCCGCCCGGCTTTGCGGCAGCGCCAGCGCGTCCTCGCGCCACGCTTCGGGTTTCGCGGCGTCCTCGTCCTGCGGGATGACGTTGTAATCGCCCGCCAGCACGACCGGCATCTCGCCCGCCAGCAGGTCGCGGGCATGGGCCTCCATCCGGGCCATCCAGGCGAGCTTGTAGTCGTATTTCGGCCCCGGCACCGGGTTGCCGTTGGGCAGGTAGAGGCCACAGACCCGCACCGCCGTTGCATCGCCGATCACGGTCGCCTCGATCCAGCGGGCCTGTTCGTCGCTGTCGTCACCGGGCAGCCCGCGGCTGATGTCCTCGAGCGGCAGTTTCGACAGGATCGCCACCCCGTTGAAGCCCTTTTGCCCGTGGGTCTCGACCCGGTAGCCCATGTCCTCGAAATGCTCACGCGGGAAACCTTCGTCGACCGACTTGATCTCCTGCAACAGGGCGACATCGGGCTGGAATTCGCCCAGCCAGTCGCTCAACGCCTCGATCCGCGCCTTGATGCCGTTGATGTTGAAGGTTGCGATCTTCATGGCCTGTCCCCCGTGTTGCCGCGGTTGTCACATGGGCGCAGGGCAGGGGGCAAGATCACATCGAAAAGGAGGTTCCGCAGCCGCAGGACGACGACGCGTTCGGGTTCTCGATGGTGAAGCGCGCGCCGATCAGTTCCTCGGTGAAGTCGATCACCGCATCGGCGAGGAAAGGCAACGACACGCTGTCGACCACCACCTTTTGCCCGTCCTGTTCAAGCACGAGGTCGTCGGCGGCAGGATCGTCGAGCTTGATGTCATACTGAAAGCCCGAGCATCCGCCCCCCTCGACCGCGACGCGCAGCGCCTTGGCCTGGCCGGAGGCTTCGTTGATCTCGGCCAGCCGCGCAAAGGCGCGGGGGGTGACCTTGGGGGGGACGGTCAGGGTGAGGGTCATCTCATGCGCTCCTTCGGGCGGTGTCGCATTTTTCACAATCAGCATATATGAACCGCACCGAGGCGGACAAGAACCCGGAGCGATGGCCGATGCGTGCCCCCTATGCCTGTGACCCGATGCGCACCCGCGGCCGCCGCGTGGCGGAGGAGGAAAGCACCTTTCGCTCGCCCTTCCAGCGCGACCGCGACCGGATCATCCACGCCTCGGCCTTTCGCAGGCTCAAGCACAAGACGCAGGTCTTCGTGGAACACGAGGGCGATTATTTCCGCACCCGCCTGACGCACAGCATCGAGGTGGCGCAGGTCGCCCGCACCATGGCCCGCGCGCTCGGCCTCGACGAGGAGCTGACCGAGGCGGTGGCGCTGGCCCATGACCTCGGCCACCCGCCCTTTGGCCACACCGGCGAGGACGCGCTGCAGGCGCTGATGGCGCCCCACGGCGGCTTCGACCACAACGCGCAGGCGATCCGCATCGTCACCCACCTCGAACGCCACTACGCCCAGTGCGACGGGTTGAACCTCAGCTGGGAAACGCGCGAGGGGATCGCCAAGCACAATGGTCCGGTCGAAGCGCCGATCCCCTGGGCGCTGGCGGCCTATTGCGACGCCCATGAC
>JAOARA010000322.1 GCA_025211115.1 Roseicyclus sp.
GACCACGGTCTTGCCCGCGACGGGGCTTTGCGTCGCCCGCGCGGCGGGGGCCTCGATCTCCAGCATGGCGATCAGCCGGTCGATGGACGCCCGCTCGGCGGCCTGTTCGAAGGTCGTGGCCAGCGACACCGCCACCGTCGCGCCGATCCCGTCGATGCCGGTCAGATCCTCCCAGGCCGCGCGCGCCTCGGGCGCGACACCGTCCCACGCCGCCTCGCGCACCTTGGCCAGCGAAGCGCGCCGCCCCTCGTCGGCGGCGGCCCGGCGTTCGGCCAGTTCGGCGGCTTCCGCCGCGCGATGGGCATGGGCCGCGGGGGCGGCCATGTCGACCGTTTCGGCAAGCGCCTCCCAACGCCCGAAATGCCGCGCGAGGTCGTTGGCCGCCACCTCGCCCACATGGCGGATGCCAAGGGCGAAGATCACCCGGCCCAGCCCGATCCGCCGCCGCTCGGCGATGGCGTCAAAGAGGTTCCGGGCCGATTTCTCGCCCCAGCCCTCGCGGTTCTTGAGCTGCTGCAACCCGCTGCCGTAACGCTCTTCGAGCGTGAAGATATCGGCAGGCTCGCTGATCCAGCCATCGGCGTGGAACGCCTCGACCTGTTTCGCGCCCAGCCCCTCGATGTCGAAGGCCGCGCGGCTGACGAAATGCTTCAGCTTTTCAACGGCCTGCGCGGGGCAGATCAGCCCGCCGGTGCAGCGGCGCACGGCGTCGCCCTCCTCGCGGATCGCCTCGGAGCCGCATTCGGGACAGGTCGTGGGGAAGGCATAGGGCGCGGCATCTTCGGGCCGTTTCGACAGGTCGACATCGGCCAGCTTGGGGATCACGTCGCCCGCGCGGTAGACCTGCACCCGGTCGCCGATGCGTATGTCCTTGCCGATACCGTTTTCATCCGGCCGGATCGGCTGGCCGTTGGCATCGCGCCCGGCGATGTAATCTTCGTTGTGCAGCGTCGCGTTCGACACCACGACACCGCCCACCGTGACCGGCGTCAGCCGCGCGACCGGCGACAGCGCGCCGGTGCGGCCAACCTGGATGTCGATCCCTTCGAGGCGCGTCCAGGCAAGCTCGGCGGGGAACTTGTGCGCGATGGCCCAGCGCGGCGTGGTCGAGCGCAGGCCGAGGCGGGCCTGAAGCGCAAGATCGTCGAGCTTGTAGACGACACCGTCGATGTCATAGCCGAGGCTCGCGCGGTCGGCCTCGATCCCGGCGTAATGGGCCAGCATCTCCTCGACCGTGTCGCAGCGCCGGGTGCGGTCGTTGGTCACGAACCCCAACGCGCGCAGCCGCGCGATGGCCTCCATCTGCGTCGCGGCGAGCGGTTCCGACAGCTCCCCCCAGGAATAGGCGAAGAAGCGCAGGGGGCGCGCGCGCGTCACCTCGGCGTCGAGCTGGCGGAGCGAGCCCGCGGCGGCATTGCGCGGGTTGGCAAAGGTCTTGGCCCCCGCCGCCTCCTGCCGCTGGTTCAGGGCGGCGAAATCGGCGTGGCTCATGTAGACCTCGCCCCGCACCTCGAGCACATCCGGCGCGCCCTCCAGCGTCACGGGAATGTCGGCGATGGTGCGCGCGTTGGCGGTCACGTTCTCGCCCACCTGCCCGTCGCCGCGGGTGGCGGCCGAAACGAGCCGCCCCCCCGCGTAACGCAGCGAGAGCGACAGGCCGTCGATCTTGGGCTCGGCGGTGAAGGCAAGCTCCGCCTCCGGGCCAAGCCCGAGGTAGCGGCGGATGCCCGCGACGAAATCGGCGACATCCGCGTCGTCGAAGGCATTGGCCAGCGACAGCATCCGCTGCGCATGGGTGATCTTGGAGAAACCTTCGGCGGGGGCTGCACCCACCTTTTCGCTGGGGCTGTCGGGGCGCTTGAGATCCGGGAAGCGCGCCTCGATCGCGGCCAGCTCGCGCTTGAGCGCGTCATAGGCCGCGTCCTCCAGCGTCGGCGCATCCTCCTGGTAATAGGCGCGGTTCGCCTGCGCCAGAAGGTCGGCCAATTCGGCCAGCCGCGCCTGCGCCTCGCCCTTGGTCAGGGCCGCGGCCTGCGCCGCTGCACGCTCCAGTTCTTCGGCCATCGCGCGCCCATCCCCTGCCCGGTTGCGTTTCCTTGGGTTTAGGAGGCGGCGGGGCGGATTTCCAGCCCAAGCGCATCACGCGGGCGGCGGTGGTCAGGCGTTGATCGCAACCCCGAGCGCACCCTGCCCCGGCATCGGATCGCGCAGCACGTAGCCGCGGCCCCAGACGGTCTCGATGTAATTCTCGCCATCCGTCGCGGTGGTCAGCTTCTTGCGCAGCTTGCAGATGAAGACGTCGATGATCTTCAACTCGGGCTCGTCCATGCCGCCGTACAGGTGATTGAGGAACATCTCCTTGGTCAGGGTGGTCCCCTTCCTGAGGCTCAACAGCTCGAGCATCTGGTATTCCTTGCCGGTCAGATGCACGGTCTGCCCCCCGACCTCCACCGTCTTGGCGTCGAGATTGACCGAGATCTTGCCGGTGCGGATCACCGATTGGGCGTGCCCCTTGGACCGGCGGATGATCGCATGGATTCGCGCGACCAGCTCGTCGCGGTGGAACGGCTTGGTCAGGTAATCATCCGCGCCGAAGCCGAAGCCCTTGAGCTTGTTCTCGGGGTCGTCGAGCCCCGACAGGATCAGGATCGGTGTGCTCACGCGCGCGCTGCGCAGCTGGCGCAACACGTCATGGCCGTTCATGTCGGGCAGGTTCAGGTCCAGCAGGATGATGTCGTAATCATAGAGCTTGGCAAGGTCGATCCCCTCCTCCCCGAGGTCGGTGGAATAGACGTTGAGATTGGCATGCCTGAGCATCATCTCGATGCTGCGGGACGTGGTGGGATCGTCTTCGACTAGCAATACACGCATCAGGCAACTCCGAATCTCGTCAACTCGGCCCAGTTTCGGCCGCAATGGTTAATTTCAAGTTACCTTTTCAGACAGGTTTCCGAAGGGCCAGATCTTTCCGCGCCGCCATCGCGGTAGTGCTGGACCGCGGTCGCCCGGAGGGCGGCAAAGCCGTGCCGGGCCGCCGCCGCGCGCCATCCGTCCAGCTCCTCCTCCGACAAGTCCCAGCGGCTCACCGCCTCTTGCGGCGAGATCAGGCCGGCATCCACCGCCTGCACCACCGCCGCCTTGCGGCTGGCGACCCAGCGCCGCGTGTCGGGCGGGGGAAGGTCCGCCCGGCTCATGCGTCGCCCATCCGCGAGGGTCACATGGGTCGGGCCTTGTGTGCGCCGGATAAACATGCCTTTCCGCCTCCTCTTGCCGTCTGACACCGACAGTCCTGCACCCCGATTGCTTAATTCGAGGTAAGCGCAGAGGTTGTGGCGCGCGGAATTTTTCCTATATTCGCGGAAATTCCCTGTTTTCCCTGAACTTGACGGAGCCACCGCTCATGGCGCTCGACCGGCCGGACATGCTGAATTCGCTCGGGTTTCCCAAGCCCCCGTCCGAAACCCGCGTGGTCGTGGCCATGTCGGGCGGTGTCGATTCGTCGGTCGTGGCCGCGATGCTGGCCGAAGAAGGCTACGACGTGGTGGGCGTCACGCTGCAGCTTTACGACCACGGCGCGGCGCTGGCGAAAAAGGGCGCCTGCTGCGCGGGCCGCGACATCCACGACGCGCGCCGCGTGGCCGAGGCGATGGGCTTTCCGCATTACGTGCTGGATTACGAGAACACCTTCCGCGAGGCGGTGATCGACGAGTTCGCCGACAGCTACCTTGCGGGCGCGACGCCGGTGCCCTGCATCCGTTGCAACGAGCGGGTCAAGTTCAAGGACCTGCTGGAAACAGCCAAGGATCTGGATGCCGATTGCATGGCCACGGGCCATTACATCCAGCGCAAGATGGGCGCGCGAGGGGCCGAGCTGCATTCGGCCGCCGATGCCGCGCGCGATCAGTCCTATTTCCTGTTCTCCACCACGCAGGAGCAGCTTGACTACCTGCGCTTCCCGCTGGGGCATCTCGCCTCCAAGGCCGAGACGCGGGCGCTTGCGGCCAAATACGGCCTCTCCGTCGCCGACAAGCCCGACAGCCAGGACATCTGCTTCGTGCCGAACGGCAACTATGCCGCGGTGATCGAGAAGCTGCGGCCGGGTGCCGCCGAACCGGGCGAGATCGTGGACATGGACGGGACCGTGCTGGGCGAGCACCGGGGCGTCATCCACTACACCATCGGCCAGCGCCGGGGCCTTGGCATCGGCGGGCTTGCCGACCCGCTTTACGTGGTCAAACTCGACCCCGACACGCGGCGCGTGGTCGTGGGCCCCAAAGACGCGCTCTCGACCCGCACGGTGCCCGTGCGCGAGATCAACTGGCTTGGCGACGCGCCCTTCACCTCGCGCGACGCGTGGGCGCTGGAGGTCAAGATCCGCTCCACCCGCCCGCCGCGGCCCGCGGTGATCCGGCCCTTGTCCGAGACAACCGCCGAGGTGGAGCTGTTCACCGCCGAAGAGGGCGTCAGCCCCGGACAGGCCTGCGTCTTCTACGCGCCGGACGGCAGCCGCATCTTCGGCGGCGGCTGGATCTGGAAGGGCTGAGGCCCCCCGCCCCAGACCCGCCTCAAACCCCGCCGTTCAGCAGGAAGGCGCGGAAGCGGATCGCCTGGTGGCCCACCGTCAGCTCGATCAGCGCGCTGTCATAGACCAGCACGCTGCTCGCGGTGCCGAAACGCGCCTCCAGCCGGTAGCCGTCTTCGCCGTAGCGCGGCGGTCGGCTTTCCCAGCCGTCTCCCAGCATCTCGGCATCGCCAAGGCGCAGCACCTCCTCGAAACGCGCCTGCAGCGCGGCGGTGGCCGGTCCTTCGGGGATGATCGCCACGCGGCGCGTATCGTCCCAGGTGATCGTGCAGGCGACGCGCGCAAGGCCCGCCTCGGGCCAGGCCTCGGCATCGTCATGGGCGGCCTGGGTCGCCCCGAACAGCGCAAAGGCGCGCGGGTCGGTCAGGCTGGTCTCGGCCATCAGGTCGCGGGTGGACAGGCCGTAGCGCGAACAGGCGAACAGGCCGCCGGGCACGGATGATCCGGCCAGCGGGGCACCGAAGCGCCCGGTCAGCGACCACAGGAACGGGTCCGCGGCGCGTAACTCTTCAGGCAGGCGGGGCATGTCGAGGGTGATGCCGCCAAGCGCAAGATCAAGACGGTCGCGGAATCGCGCCCGGTCGAGCCATGGCTCGGCCCCCAGCGCCAGAACGGCGGCCGGGTCGAGCGTCACCGGCCCGGTATCCTGCGCATGTGCGGGGCCGAGGGACAGGGCGAGGCAAAGGGCAATCGTTCGCATGACGAGAGGGTAAGTCGCGCCTGCGGCGGGACCAGAGAAAACACAGCCGGAGGATAAAGGCTGCAAAGCCGCGCTCAAGTAGCCCGAAGGCCGATAGCGCAAAAAAGGAGAGAAAGTGGCGCGGTTGACGGGGCTCGAACCCGCGACCCCCGGCGTGACAGGCCGGTACTCTAACCAACTGAGCTACAACCGCGCGTGAGGGGTGCTTTAGGCAATCCCCGAGACCCCGTCAATGGCCGAAAACACATCTATCGCCCCGATCAGGATCGCAGCCTGCCCGCCCCAGTAGAGCACCCAGAGAAACCGCGACAGGACCGGATGCGCCCGGTGCCCCTCGGGCAGCAGGAACAGCGCCACCGCCAGCACGATGTCCGACAGGATGAAGGCCAGCACCCCCAGCGACAGCGCGCCCAGGGGCATCCCCAGCGCGACAAGGCCAAGCGCCACCGAAAGCGCGGCATAGGCCGTCACGGGCACGCGCAACGGCCCAAGGCGCGGCCAGAGCGACAGCATCAGGGCAAGGGCCACCGCGAACAGGATCGCCGACGGGACAAGGGCCGGCGGCCCTGCGAGCGGCCAGAGCAGGGCGAGATAGACGGCATGACCGAAGGCAAAAGCGGCAAGCCCCGGCAGAAACCCGGTCTCGCGCGGGCGCGACAGGAACCAGTCGCCGAGCGCGCCAAGGGCGAGCGCCAGCGCAAGGCCCGGCTGCTCGGCCCAGAGCGCGGCCAACGCCAGGAGCGCGGTCGCGCCTGTCTTGGTGGCGGAGCGGGCCAACGATATTGGCCTGAGCGTCCAGACCGCGCCATAGGCCAGCGCAAGCAGGGCCGCGGGGACAAGAAGCGCCCAGATCATGCCATGCCTCCTGCCCGCCCTTGTCGCCGCCCCAGTCTCCAAAACGCGAACGGCCCCCGCCGAGGCAGGGGCCGTTTCGGAACGCTCAAACAGCATGTGCTGCGGGGCGTCGATAGAAAGTGGCGCGGTTGACGGGGCTCGAACCCGCGACCCCCGGCGTGACAGGCCGGTACTCTAACCAACTGAGC
>JAOARA010000039.1 GCA_025211115.1 Roseicyclus sp.
CAACAGACGAGTATCGACATGGACCAATTGCTTGCCGATCTTCTCGGCGGGAACCTCGTGATCCTGCTGCTTGCCGTTTTTCTCATCCTTTGCATTTTCCTTGCGATCCGCATCGTGCCGCAGTCCGAGCAGCATGTGGTGGAACGCTTCGGGCGGTTGAAATCGGTGCTGGGGCCGGGAATCAACTTCATCGTGCCGTTTCTCGACCGGGTGGCGCACAAGGTCTCGATCCTCGAGCGGCAGCTGCCGACCGCCAGCCAGGACGCGATCACCGCCGACAACGTGCTGGTGCAGGTCGAGACGAGCGTTTTCTACCGCATCCTCGAGCCGGAAAAGACGGTCTACCGCATCCGCGACGTGGATGCCGCCATCGCCACGACGGTGGCGGGGATCGTGCGGGCCGAGATCGGCAAGATGGAGCTGGACGAGGTGCAATCGAACCGCGCCATGCTGATCGCCACGATCAAGACCAGCGTCGAGGATGCCGTCGACAACTGGGGGATCGAGGTGACGCGGGCGGAGATCCTGGACGTGAACCTCGACCAGGCGACGCGGGACGCGATGCTGCAGCAGCTGAACGCCGAGCGTGAGCGGCGCGCCGCGGTGACGCGGGCCGAGGGGCAGAAGCGGGCGGTGGAGCTGAACGCGGACGCCGAGCTTTACGCCGCGCGGCAGGCCGCCGAGGCGCGGCGGGTCGAGGCGGATGCCGAGGCCTATGCCACGGGCGTGGTGGCCGAGGCGATCGCGCGGGGCGGTCTGGAGGCGGTGCAATACAACATCGCGCTCAAGCAGGGCGAGGCGATCGGGTCGGTCGCCAACGGGCAGGGCAACCAGACGATCATCGTTCCCGCCGACGCGGTCGATGCCTTCGGCAAGGCGTTCCAGATGCTGAAGGGGCGCGGCTGATGTGGGCCGCGTGGTGGATCTGGGGTGTCGCGGCGGTGCTGCTGGCCATCGCCGAGGTGCTGGTTCCGGGCTTCGTGCTGCTGGGGTTCGCGGTGGGCGCGGGTGTCGTTGCGCTGCTCCTGCTGGTGGGCGGGCCGCTGGCGGTGTGGCTGGGCGGCTCGCTGCCGGTGCTGCTTTTGGTCTTCGCGGTGGTGTCGCTGGTCGCGTGGCTGGGCCTGCGCCGCTGGGTGGGTGTCTACCGCGGGCAGGTGAAGACCTTTGACCGGGACATCAACGACGGGTGACCGCGTCGTGGTTCAGTACAGTTCGGCGGTGATCGCCTGCGCGGCGGCGCGGGGATCGTCCGCTTGCCAGACGGGGCGGCCGACGACGATGTGATCGGCCCCGGCGGCGATGGCGGCGGCGGGGGTTGCGATGCGCTTCTGGTCGCCGGTGGCGCTGCCCGCGGGGCGGACGCCGGGGGTGACGATCAGGCGGCCCTCTGCCTGCGGCAGGGCGCGGATCATCGCGGCCTCGTGCGGGGAGGCGATGACGCCGTCGGCCCCCGCCTCGAAGGCGCGGGCGGCGCGGGCGGTGACGATCTCGGCCATGTCGCCCGGCACGATCAGGTTGGCATCCAGATCGGCGCGGTCGTTGGAGGTCAGGATCGTGACGGCGAGGATCTTGAGCGGCTTGCCCGCGGCCCCCTCCTTGGCGGCGCGCACCACCTGCGGGTCGCCGTGGACGGTCAGGAAATCGAGGTCATAGGCCGCGATGCCGCGCACGGCCTTTTCCACGGTGGCGCCGATGTCGAAGAACTTCATGTCGAGGAAGATGCGCTTGCCGTGTTCCTGCTTGAGCTCGTTGGCCAGCGCGAGGCCGCCGCCCGTCAGCATCCCCAGCCCGATCTTGTAGAACGAGACCGCGTCGCCGATCCGCTCGGCCAGTTGCAGGCCCTGCAGGGCGTTGTCGACATCGAGGGCGACGATCAGGCGGTCATCGGCGGGGAGGGTCATGGGCGCGGGCCTTTCGGATCGGTGGTCGCGCCGTTCCTAGGCGCGAAGGCGGGGTCTGTCCATCGGCGGCGGGCCGTGGGGCTTGCGGAAATCGCGCCTTGCCGCGCGTGCCGACTTGCAGGGCGCGCCGGTGCTTCCCACATGATTGAGCGAGGCCCAATCGCCGCCATGCCGCCTGGCCGGGTGGTGGCAGACCGGGTGCTTTGAAAAGGAGAAAGACCATGAACTTGGAGAAGTTCACCGACCGTGCCCGCGGGTTCCTTCAGGCCGCGCAGACGATCGCACAGCGCGAGGACCATCAGAAGCTGGCCCCCGAGCATGTCCTGAAGGCGCTGATGGATGACGAGCAGGGGTTGGCGTCCAACCTGATCGCGCGGGCGGGCGGTGCGCCGCAGCGCGTGCTGGAGTCGGTCGACCTGGCGCTGGCGAAGATGCCGAAGGTGACCGGCGATGCCGGGCAGACCTATCTCGACAAGCAGACGGCCAAGGTTCTCGATGAGGCCGAGAAGATCGCGCAGAAGGCGGGCGACAGTTTCGTCGCCGTCGAACGGCTGCTGACCGCGCTGGCCGTGGTGAAATCGGGCGCGAAGGACGCGCTGGATGCGGGCGCGGTGAACGCGCAAAGCCTGAATGCGGCGATCAACGATCTGCGCAAGGGGCGCACGGCGGATAGCGCCGGGGCCGAGGACAGTTACGAGGCGCTGAAGAAATACGCCCGCGACCTGACCGAGGCGGCGCGCGAGGGCAAGATCGACCCGATCATCGGGCGTGACGAGGAAATTCGCCGCGCGATGCAGGTGTTGAGCCGTCGGACCAAGAACAACCCGGTGCTGATCGGGGAACCCGGCGTCGGCAAGACGGCGATTGCCGAGGGGCTGGCGCTGCGCATCGTGAACGGGGATGTGCCCGAAAGCCTGAAGAACAAGACGCTGATGGCGCTCGACATGGGCGCGTTGATCGCGGGCGCGAAGTATCGCGGCGAGTTCGAGGAGCGGCTGAAGGCCGTTCTGGGCGAGATCACGGCGGCGGCCGGTGAGATCATCCTTTTCATCGACGAGATGCACACGCTGGTTGGTGCCGGCAAGACGGATGGCGCGATGGACGCGGCCAACCTGATCAAGCCTGCGCTGGCGCGGGGCGAGTTGCATTGCGTGGGTGCCACGACGCTGGATGAATACCGCAAGTATGTCGAGAAGGACGCGGCGCTGGCCCGCCGGTTCCAGCCGCTGATGGTGGAAGAGCCGACGGTGGAGGACACCGTTTCGATCCTGCGCGGGATCAAGGAGAAGTACGAG
>JAOARA010000323.1 GCA_025211115.1 Roseicyclus sp.
CGACTTGCGCTTCTCGGGGTCACGCTCACTTGCCGCCATCCTGTCCTCGAGAGCGGCGATCTGCGCCTGCGTCTCGGCGATGGCCGTTTCCTGATCCTCCAGCGCCAGTTCCAGCTGCGCTGGGTCCAGCTTCTCCGACTTCGGCCCGAACTTCGTGCGCCGGTAATCCTGAACCTGACCTTCCAGCTTCGCGATCAGCTCCTTCAGCTCGGCGATGAAGGCCTCCTTCTCGGCCGCCACCGCCTGCTCATGCTGACGCGCTGCACGCTCGACGCGCGCCTCGAACTGCGCGGCCTCCAGCGCCGCCGCCTGGGCGGCGAAGGCCTCTACCACCTCGGGCGGCAAGTCCGGGAACTGGCTGAGATCGAGCGGTTGCGACATGCGCTTTCCTACCCGATCCGGGCCAGAAAGCCCAACAAAACATGGCCAATATATGCCCAGTGAGTCAGCCTGCCGCAGCTGGTGGCACCACCCTTTGCGCCACCACCCGCCGCCAATCGAGCCCCTCGAACAGGGCTTCCGCCTGCGCCCGCGACAGACGCATCGTGCCGTCCTGTACCTTCGGCCAGGCAAAGCTGCCCTGTTCCAGGACCTTATAGATCAGCACCATCCCGGTTCCGTCCCAGACCAGGATTTTCAACCTGTCCCCGCGCTTCGAGCGGAAGACCACCGTCACCCCGGAATGCGGATCAAGCTTCAGCTCGGTCTGTACGATCAGCGCCAGAGCGTTGTGGCCGCACCTGAAGTCGACCGGCTTCGTCGCGATCAGGATCGGCAGCCGTTGGCCAGCGACAATCATGTCGCGCCACGCAATGCACGCACCAGCGCCGCCGCGCGGTCCACTGCGACATCGCCGGGAATGCGCACGTGAAGATCTGGTCCGACCTCGATGGTCATCACCCCGGAACCATCCTGTGCGGCGACACCGGTCGAAGAGGGCACGGCCTGATCCACCAGATCGGGCACAATCGACAGCGGCACAAAGGCAGGCTCCGCCTCCGCCGTTGGAAATGTGGTCGAGGCAGTCAGGGCGTCCATCAGATCGCTCGGCAGAGCAAGCCGACCCTGCCGGGCAAGGCGACGCCAATCCGACAGGTGGTGGGGCTGGATGTCATAGCGCGCTGCCACATCGGCGACCCGGGCACCCGGTTGAAGGCTTTCGGCAACGATCCGTGCCTTGACTTCATCGGGCCACCGCCGCTTTCCCCGCCGCCGCGGTTCGACAACCTCACACCGGCCCACGAACCCATCACCACCATCCGCCATGCATCACCCCATCTGCTCACGCAGGCCTTCTGGCAGCCGCGCTAAGCCTCAGGAACATATCAATCCAATGGGGCGTGGCCGCCGCTTACGGTTCTCCATCAGAGTATGCCCCATGAAACAGAGCATGGCACCCGCGCCAGGGGATTTCTTGTAAAGGCGCGCATCCGGATCGGTGACCGAGGCGTGTGTGGCGTTCGAGCGCTTCTCGCCCTTGAAGTCGACCTCGGCATTGCGGTGGCGGCGGCTGTCGTGGTGCATCGGGTCGGTCTCGGCTGGGGTCTCTGACGGCGCGGGCTCAAGAGTGGTATCCGGGGCGGGCGGATCGCCCGGCCCTTCATCGTCAGGCGGGGTCGCCTCAGCCTTCGGCTGGAAACTCTTCATCGATGCCCAAGCCTTGATGAGCGTTCCATCGACCGAGAAATGCTCTTCCGACAGCAGCGGCGCGACCTCGCGATGCGCCAGGATCGCTGCCATCACCTTGCGCGACATGTCCGTCGTCAGCAGCCGGTCCCGGTTCTTGGTGAATACCGTCGGGACCCAGACCGGATCGTCGATCCCGAGGCCCACGAACCAGCGGAACATCAGGTTGTAATCCATCTGCTCCATCAACTGACGTTCGGAGCGGATCGAGAACAGGATCTGAAGCAAGCCCGCCCGGATCAGCCGTTCCGGCGGGATCGAGGGGCGGCCGAAATCCGTGTAAAGCACTTCGAATTCGGCATCGAGGCTGGCAAGCGCGTCATTCACCACCTGCCGGATCTTGCGCAGCGGGTGTCGCGGCGGGATCCGCTCCTCCAGATCGACATAGCTGAACAACGACCCGCTCGCCTTGTCCGTCCCGCGCATCTTCACCCCCGCCATTATCGTGCCGAGGATGAATCATGTTCTCAAACCACTGTCGAGGCGGGACTATTTCAGCAGCCTGTTAAACGCATCCAGGCGCGTGGTGCATGGGCCGACCGGTACGGCTCTGATCAGGTGTCGGGGAGTTTGGGGGCCGCGACCCGACGGGAGGAGACGGGTCGCGGCCCCGACCGGGCGCCCCGCCGTCGGGAGGAGACGGCGGAGGCCCGGTGTCAGGTCCGGCTCACATCGGCTCGGGCCGCGGGGTTGCCGCGGTCGAGACCGGAAGGGTCGGATGCACCACCTCGGGGATCTCGCCCGTCAGCGTGCGCAGGAAGGCGGTGATATCGGCGATCTGCTGGTCATCAAGATCGGCCCCCAGCTGAGAGACGCCCATCACGGCGACCGCCTCCTCCAGCGACCAGACCACGCCCGAGTGGAAATAGGGGGCGGTCAGCTCGATGTTGCGGAGCGGTGCGGCGCGGAAGACGTAGTCGTCGGCCGCCGTCTCGGTGACTTGGAACCGGCCGCGGTCCCCCTCGGGCAGGACGCTCGCACCGGGGCGCTCAACGAGGCCGAAGGGGTAATACCCCTCCCCGCCCATGTTCACCCCCGCGTGACAGGCCGCGCAGCCCTCGTCGATGAAGGACTCGAGGCCGCGGATCTCCTGCTCGGTCAGGCTGTCGGCCCCGTTCAGGTACTGGTCGAAGCGCGAGTTCGGCGTGGTCAGCGTCGCTTCGAACGCTTCGATCGCCATCGCGAAGTTCTCGAAGGTGACCGGATCCTCCTCGCCGGGGAAAGCTTCGGCGAACCCGTCGATGTATTCCTGCATGGAGTTCAGGGTCTCGAGCAGGCGGTCGGGCGTGTTGTTCATCTCCACGCCCGCCTGAACCGGTCCCATCGCCTGTTCGGCGAGGTCCTGCGCGCGACCGTCCCAGAACTGGGCGATGTTGAACACGGCGTTATAGACGGTGGGGGAGTTGCGCGGTCCGGCCTGCCAGCCGTGGCCGATCGATGTTTCCAGCCCGTCGACCCCGCCGAGGCCCACGTTGTGACAGGACTGGCAGGAGAACAGGCCCGAGCGCGACATGCGCGGGTCGAAGAACAGCTTCGCGCCCAGGTCGACACGCTGGCGGCTGATGATGTTCCCCTCGATCTCGGGGGTCGATAGCGGGATCGGGTCGAACAGGTCGTTGGCGTAGGACCGCAATTCCTCGTTCGCCATCACGGGGCCGGCGAGGGCCGTCGCAAGGGCGACTGTGGCGGTCAACGTCAGGTATCTCATTGGTCACTCTCCGGTGTCGGCGCGTTTCCGGGCGTCCGTATTTGGAACGGTTCCAATAACGACGAAAGGTGGGACCAATGATTTGACATGGATCAATAGGAGTACCGAGTCTTGTCGCGCAGTGTGTGGCAGGCCGCCGCGGTGCAGCGGGATGCCTCTAGCAACAGATTGCCTCGCCGCCGTCTTACATGACCCGCGTCTTGCGCCTGACGCTGCTCGCGCCCGACATAGTCGAGGCCATTCTGGACGGGAAGCAGGAGCCGGAGGTGACACTGGCGCGGGTGCTGGAGCCGTTTCCGTCGGAGTGGCCAGAACAGCGGCGCGTCCTCGCCTGAACGACGCGATCGGCCCAAAGCGGACATTCAAGTCAGCCGAGCTTGCCACGCCTCGGTTTCAACAAAGCAGCCTTTCGAGCGCAGCTTGGCAATTATGGGGGCACAGTCTTTTGGGTCATCCAATGCCGCGTTCAACAAGGGTGCCTTTCTTTTGAAAGAAGGATCGCTGCGAGGACCCAGGGACGTCGATCAATCCTCGAACGCAAGCCCGCGGCCGGTTCATTGCCGTGTCGACGGAGGCCGGTCGCAATTTCCCGTGCCCGGGTCGCAAACCAGCGTGTCGACGGTTGACCGCCATGCGATGGCCATCCGCAGGGCAGACCAAGTTTTACCATTGGTACGCCATGACTACCACAGCCGTTTGACGCCCGTCAGGGCCACCCTGACCTACTGGAGATTGCCCTATGCTGCGCCAATCCGACGTTCTGTCCACGCTGATGCGCCGCAAGCCCGCCCACTCGCTCGTTCAGGATCTCTATTGCGCCCCGGGCGTTTTCCAGGTCGACATGGAGCATGTCTGGTACCGCGAATGGCTCTTTGCGATCCCATCGTGCGAGATCCCGAAACCCGGCAATTACATCGTGCATGAGGTCGGCGCCTATTCCGTCGTCATCGTCCGTGGCACCGACGGCGACATCCGTGCCTTCCACAATTCCTGCCGCCACCGCGGCTCGGTCCTGTGCAAGTCGAAGAAGGGGTCCAACCCCAAGCTTGTCTGCCCTTACCACCAGTGGACCTACGAGCTGGACGGCCGTCTTCTTTGGGCGCGTGACATGGGGCCGGACTTCGACGCATCGAAGCATGGCCTGAAGCCGGTGCACTGTGTGGACCTTTCAGGCCTTGTCTACATCTGCCTTGCCGAGACAGCCCCACCGATCGCGGACTTCGCAGCAGAGACCGCGCGCTATCTGGCGCCACATGACCTCGTGAATTCCAAAGTCGCCTTCGAGAGCACGATCATCGAGAAGGGCAACTGGAAGCTCGTCTGGGAAAACAACCGCGAGTGCTACCATTGCTCCGGCAATCACCCCTCGCTGTGCCGCACGTTCCCCGAGGATCCGCGGGCCATAGGGAACAACGACTCGGGCGAACTGGGCGGCTTGCAACGGGATCACACCGCACGCTGCGAGGCTGTCGGCGCGGCCTCAGCCTATCTGGAAGGGCCCCATGGGGACTGGCGCTTTGTGCGCACGCCGCTTCTGGACGCGGCGGAAAGCTACACCATGACCGGCAAGGTGGCGGTCACGAAGCCGAACTCGACGCTTCCGTTCCGCGATGCGGGCGCACTTCTGAAGTTCAAGTATCCCGGCTGCTGGAACCATTTCCTGTCGGACCATGCCATCGTCTTCCGGGTCACGCCCATCGGCCCGATGGAAACCGAGGTTTCCACGAAATGGCTTGTCCATAAGGACGCAGTCGAAGGCGTTGACTATGACCTGACACGCTTGACCGAGGTCTGGCTGGCCACCAATGACGAAGACCGTGAAGTGGTCGAGAATAACCAGCGCGGCATCCTCTCGCCGGCTTATGAACCTGGCCCTTATTCGCCGACACATGAGGGCGGCAACATCCAGTTCGTAGATTGGTATGCCGCACACCTCATCCGGTCGATCACCGGTGGCCCCTCCGTTGTCGCGGCGGAATAGGTCCATGCGACGTGACGCCGATCTTACCGCCTCGCCCGAAGCGGGCATTTGGACGGATGAAGAGCCGCTGGTCTGCTGTTCCGTCGTACCCGAAGCGCCCAACACTGCGACTTTCAGCTTTGTGGCCGCTTCCGGCGCGCAGTTTCGCTATGAACCGGGCCAGTTCCTGACGCTGGAGCTGCCGGTTCCGGGCGGAACGGTCTGGAAAACCTACACGATCTCGTCCTCGCCCTCGCGGCCGCTGACCATCGGGGTGACAGTCAAGGCCCAAGCAAACAGCGTCGGAACGCGCTGGATGCTGGATCATCTGAAGCCCGGCATGAGGATCAAGGCGACCGGCCCTGCGGGTCTATTCACCTTGCCGCGTGGCGAGAAGAAGAAATATCTCTTCATTTCGGCGGGCTCCGGCATCACGCCATCCCTCTCGATGACGACCTACCTTTTTGATCGGGGAACCGACATCGACGTGGTCTTCGTCAATTGCGCGCGCCGCCCGCAAGACATCATCGCGCGTCAGCGGCTGGAGCAGATGGCGAGCCGCGTGCCGTCGATCAAGCTATTCTTCATCGTGGAGGAGGATGACCCCTATCGCGTCTGGACAGGGCTGCGTGGGCAGCTGAACCAGCTGATGATCGGCCTGATCGCCGGCGACTACCTCGAGCGCGAGGTGTATTGCTGCGGCCCCGAGCCATTCATGAACGCCGTGCGCGAGATGCTCATCGCGCTCGGCTACGACATGGACCGCTACCATCAGGAAAGCTTCGTGGCGCCGGTCAAGACCAAGGAGCAACTGCCGGAACACGATGACCTCGTGCCCGATGAAACTGCGGGGGCCTCGGTCGGGTTCTCCCGCTCCGGTGTCACGGCGGAATGCACCGAGACCGACACGCTGCTTGCGGTGGCGCGCGGAGCCGGGATCGTCATCCCGTCCGGCTGCACCTTCGGAGTCTGCGGCACCTGCAAGGTGAAGAAAACCTCCGGCGAGGTGCATATGGTTCATAACGGCGGCATCTCGGAGGATGACATCGAGGCGGGTTATATCCTGGCCTGCTGCTCGAAACCCATCGGCGCGGTAGAAATCGACGCCTGACGGTGCTGCGGCAGGTCGCTTCCTGCAACAGGGCTTCGCAATCCTTCACCACGCGACCGTCTTTCGGGGCGATCAAGGTGCGAGCCCCGAGAGGAGAAAGCCCATGTCCGACACCATCAGCGCGACCCGCCCGCGGAGCGGAACCCGAAGCGGCGGCCGCGCCGCCCGCCGTTCGCTGCGCAGCGCACATGACATCCGGATGCTTCCCGGCCTGACGCGGAACATCCCTGTCTGCGAGGTGATGGACGGCGCACAGGTCGAGATGATCGACGCCGCCTCGATGGACATTCTCGAGAATGTCGGCGTGAGGTTCCGCGATCCGATCGCGCTTGCAGACTGGGGGGCGGCGGGGGCCAAGGTCGATGGCGAAATGGTCTATCTCGACCGGGGGCTCGTGCGTGACCTGATCGCCACCATCCCCGCCGACTTCACCTACTCGGCGCGCAACCCCGCCAAGAACGTGCGTCTTGGTGGCCCGCATTCCATTTTCGTTCCGATGACCGGCGCGCCCTACTTGCGCGATCTCGACGACGTGCGGCGGAACCCGACACTCGACGATCTGGCGATGTTCCACAAGCTCAGCCACATGTTGCCCGCCCTGCATTCCAGCGCGCATCACATCGTCGAGCCCTACGACCATCCGATCAGTCAGCGACATCTGCGGATCACCTATTCGTCGATGAAATACTCGGACAAGACCTTCATGGGCATGACAACGAGCCCGAAGAATGCCGAGGACGTGATGGACATGTGTGCCATTCTCTTCGGCGAAGCCTTCATGGAGGAAAACCCGGTCACGACCGGCAATTGCAACGGCAATTCCCCGCTGGTCTGGGATGAAACCATGCTGGGGGCGATGCGCGCCTTTTGTCGTCGCAATCAGCCTGTCCTGTGTTCGCCCTTCGTGCTGGGCGGCGCGAACACGCCCGCTTCGGTTCCTGCAACGGTTGCCCAGCTCAACGCCGAGGCGCTCTCGGCGTTGGCCTATACGCAGGTCATCCGGCGGGGCTGCCCGGCGATCTACGGGCATTACCTGTCGACGGTCTCGATGAAATCCGGCGCGCCCATGGCAGGAACCCCCGAGATCAGCCTGATGAACTTCATGATCGGCCAGATGGCCCGCTTTTACGGCGTGCCGTGGCGCACCTCGAACACCTTGGGCGGCGCCAAGACCCTCGATGCGCAGGCCGGTTACGAAAGCGCCACGACGCTCTCTGCCGTCATCCATGCGGGCGCCAACTACATCTGGCATTCCGCTGGCTGGAACGAGGCGGGGATGCATTGTTCGGTCGCCAAGTTCGTGGTGGATGCCGAACAATGCGCAATGGCCTATCGCATGGCCGAGGGCCCGAAATGGGGCGATTTCGACGCCGCGCTCAAGGCCGTGCCGGACGTCGGACCCGGAGGGCATTACCTTGGGCATCCGCATACGCAGGAGAATTTCCAGACCGCCTTTTTCATGCCCGAGCTCTTCGACAACGCGCCCTACGAGCATTGGATGGTGAATGGGTCGAAGGATACGAACGCGCGGGCGCTCGAATATGCCCGCAAGCTGTTGTCGGAATACGAAGAGCCGAAGCTGGACGCGGGCAAGGACGAAGCCTTGCGCGATTACATCGCCCGTCGCGAGCGTGAAATCCCCGCCGCCGAGGCCCTCAACCAGGAGTATTGATGGAAACGACCATCACCCGCGGAGCCTCCGTGCGCTCCGCGCCCCCGATCCGTTCCGCTGCCGGCGGACGGATCGCCGAGGTGCATCTCTATCTTCATGACCTGCCGGTCAAGGATGGGCCCTACCGCATCGCCAGCGGGGATGTCTGGGCCCTGACCACGACGCTGGTGAAACTCGTGGCGGAGGACGGAACGGTCGGCTGGGGCGAAACATGCCCCGTCGGCCCGACCTATGCAGAAGCCCATGCCAAGGGCGCGCTTGCGGCCCTGACCCAGATGGCTCCGGGCCTCATCGGGGCCGAGACGCTTCCTGTTCCGCTGCACGCCCGGATGGATGCCCTGCTTCATGGCCACAATTACGCAAAGGCCGCGGTCGACATCGCCGCCCATGACCTGTGGGGCAAACGCCTTGGGGTGAGCGTGTCGGATCTGCTGGGCGGCGCGCTGACCGACCGCGTCGCATCCTATTATTCGATCGGAGTGGCCGAGCCTGACGAGGCCGCCCGGATCGCCGCCGAGACGGCGCGCGAAGGCTATCCCCGTCTGCAGGTCAAGCTCGGTGGACGCCCGGTCGAGCAAGACATCGAGGCGCTTCGCAAGGTCTGGGAGGTGATCCGTGGCACAGGCATGCGTCTGGCGGCCGACGGAAACCGGGGGTGGACGACACGCGATGTGTTGCGGGTCACCCGCGAGTGCCCCGACATTCCCTTCGTTCTTGAGCAACCCTGCCAGACGATCGAGGATCTCGTGAAGATCCGCGGCCTGTGCCACCACGCGCTTTATCTGGACGAGAACGCGATCAGTCTTGACGTGGCGATCACAGCAGCGGGCACCGGCCTTGCGGACGGGTTCGGAATGAAGGTCGGCCGGATCGGTGGCCTCCATCCCATGCGGGGTTTTCGCGACCTGTGCGCGGCGCGGAACCTGCCGCATACCTGTGACGACAGTTGGGGCGGAGACATCGTCGCCGCGGCTTGCGTCCATATCGCAGCCACGGTCGATCCCGTCCGGATGGAGGGCGCGTGGCTAGCCGCCCCCTATATCGAAGGCAACTATGACCAAGAGAACGGGATCGTGATCCGGGGCGGACATATCGCGCGCCCGACAGGCCCCGGCCTCGGTATCACGCCGGACGAGGCCATGTTCGGATCGCCGGTCTTGTCGATGTGAAACACCGCGGAACCGGCACGGCGGCCTGACCGCCAAGCCGATCCTGCTGCTCCCGTCCTTCACTCGTGGCGCGCGCGCCATTCCTTGATCCGCAAGACCGCGTTCGCGCCGATCTGCTGGAACGGGGGCGGAGGCAGACGCTTCGGCGGGGGTTCGGCGGAGAAATGCCGTGTGATGTCGCTGTCCACGCCACAGGCCAGTTCGGCCGCGCCGATTCCTGTCAACGTGCCCCGCGCTGTCCCCAGCCCGTTCTGGACGCAGCCCGAATAGAGCCCATCGTCAAGCTTTCGCATGACGGACACGCCGTTCAGCGTCAGGCAGAGGTGTCCGGCCCAGGCGTATTGCATCCGCATGCCCTTGAGCCGGGGAAATCGCGCGTCGAACTTGGCCTGCATGACCCGGGCCGCGCGGGCAACCTGGGCCGGGCCGACCCGCCGCCCGGGGACCAGTGTCGCACAGGTGCGCGTCACGATCCTGTTGCCACCTTGGCCGGTATCGATGCGCCGGACGGTCGTGCCCATCGGATCAGAGGGCGTGATCCCCCAGCGGCTGCGACCGCCAAGCCGTCGCATCGTGTCACCATCGAGTTCCGGCGTCATGACAGCGTAAAGGAATAGCTGCATCAGCCGCCCCTTTTCAAAGCCGAAGCTTTCCAGGTGGCCGTTCACCGTCAGGATCACGGAACCGGCGCTGACCGAACCGGCGCGCGTCTGGACCTGCCAGTCCCCGCGGTCGCGCGCCATGCCGACAACGGCGCTCGATTCATGCACCGACACGCCATCGCGCGCGAGCCCCGCCGCCAGCCCGCGGATGTAGCCCGCAGGCTGCAGCATCACCGTGCCGGGGGTGTAGAGACCCGAGCGGTAATACCTGGACCCCGTCAGCTCGTGCATGGCCTGCCCGTCAAGCATCTCGGACGTCTCGCCGAGCGAGGCGAGGTGTTTGGCGTAGCTCTGGTTATGCGCGTCGGCGGCGTCGCTTGCCGCGCCGTTCACCTTGCCGGCGCGGTCGAAGTAATGCGCGTTGATCTGGTAGTCCGTGACGGCCCCGTCGGCAAAGGCGATCGCCTGACGGTTGAGACCGATCATCGCGCGGTCATCGCCGGCACCGGCGTAATCGTCCGACGTCAGCTCGTGCGGCAGGTCGATCATGAAGCCCGAATTTCGGCCGGCCGAACTTTCTGCGATCCGTCCGGCTTCGAGGACGACGATCCGGGCCTGCGGTGCCAGCTGCCGCAGACGCCGGGCCGCCGACAGACCCGCAAAGCCCGCCCCCACGACGACGAAATCCGCCGTATGCCTGCCCTCGAGCGGAGGATAGGCCGGGGAGGGCCCGAGAAGGGCGTTCCATGCCGCCGGGCCTTGGAGGTCGGGAAGTCGATCGACCCGCAGTTGCGTCAATTCACGGCCTCGTCAGCATCATCCGCGAGATCGACCCAGATCGTCTTGAGCTGGGTATATTGATCATGGGCGTGAAGGCCATTGTCCCTGCCGCCAAACCCCGAGGCCTTGAAGCCACCGAAGGGGGTCGAGATGTCGCCTTCGCCAAAGCTGTTGACGGTGACCGTCCCCGCCCGGATCGCCCGGGCGCCGCGCAGGGCACGCTTGATGTTGGCGGTGAAGATCGCCGCGGCAAGCCCGTAGCGTGTGTCATTGGCGAGCGCGATGGCCTCATCCACGCTGCCGACGGTCAAAACCGACAGCACCGGTCCGAAAATCTCCTCACGGGCCTGCTTCGCATCCGGGGTAACCTCGATCACGGTCGGCTCGACAAAACCCGCCTCGGCCTTGCCGCCGATCACGATCTTGGCGCCCTTCCCGAGATAGGATGCAACCTTGTCGAAATGCGCGCCCGAGACCAGCGCGCCGACGCGGTTCTCGGGATCAAGCGGATCGCCCATCGGCCATTCGCGGATATGTGCCGCGATCCGCTCAATCAGACGGTCCTTGATGCCCCTCTGCACGATCAGCCGCGAGGCCGCTGAACAATTCTCGCCCATGTTCCAGAACGCGCCGTTCACGATATGCGCGGCAACGCGGTCCAGGTTCTCGGCATCGTCCAGCACGATGGCAGGGTTCTTGCCCCCCATCTCGAGCGTGACCTCCTTGAGGTTGGACTCGGCCGCATAGGACAAAAAGCGCCGCCCTGTCTCGGTCGAGCCGGTGAAGGACACCATGTCGACATCCATGTGCCGCCCGAGCGGTTCGCCGACCTCGGGGCCCGAGCCCGGCAGCACGTTGAAGACGCCAGGCGGCACGCCGGCCTCCATCGCGAGTTCCGCAACCCTGAGGGCCGTGAGCGATGTTTCCTCGGCGGGCTTCACGATCACCGAACAGCCTGCAGCGAGCGCCGGACCGATCTTCCAGGCCAGCATCAGAAGCGGAAAGTTCCACGGCAGCACAAGGCCGACGACACCCACCGGCTCGCGCAGGATCATGGCGATATGGTCGTCCGATGCCGGCGAAACCTGGTCGTAGATCTTGTCGATCAGCTCGGCATGCCAGGTCAGGCAGTTGATCGTCTCGGGCACATCGACGGTTTCGCAATCGAAGATCGTCTTTCCACTATCGATGCTCTCCATCACGGCCAGTTCGCGCGCGTTGCGCTTCATCAGCTTGGCGAGCCGGATCAGCACCGCCTTGCGCTCCGCGGGATGCAGCCGCGACCAGCGACCGTCCTCGAAGGCGTCGCGGGCCTTGCCCACGGCGAAATCCACGTCCGCCGCGCCGCAGGCGGCGATCTTGGCGATCACCGCGCCGGTCGCCGGGTTCACGCTGTCGAAGGTCTTGCCCGATTGCGCAGGTCGGAAGCCGCCATCGACGAAGGCCTGTGTCGGCACGTCGAGCGCCGCCGCGATGGCCTTGTATTCCCCGGTCGTAAGTAGCCCGCTCATTCCGCTGCCTCCGCATGGCCGGTTGCGTTGCCGGCTTCGATCTCTGCCACCGTGCGCTTGAGAACGCGCACCACCTGTTCCAGTTGCCGCTTGTCATCCTTGTTCAGGGGCCGAAGCGGTGGGCGCGGCGGACCGGCATATTGCCCCATGATCTCGCAGCCATGCTTGACGCATTGGATGAACTTGCCCCCCTGCTCCAGCACGCGCATCAGCGGCATCATCGCCGACATGATCCGGCGTCCCTTGTCGAAGTCGCCCTCGACAGCGCAAGCGCGCCACAGCGCGATGTGCTCGCCGGGCAGGAAGTTGGATCCGGCGCAAACCCAGCTGCGCGCGCCCCAGGCGAAGAATTCCAGCGCCTGATCGTCCATCCCGCAGGACATCTGGATATGCGGGTAATCGCGCGCGAGCAGGTGAACCCGGTTGATGTCGCCCGAGCTTTCCTTGATGGCGCAGAAATTCCGGGAACGGCCCACCCGGTCGAGGAACTCCTCGCCCATGTCGATGCCCATCCGGCCCGGATAGTTGTAGAGCATGATCGGCAGATCCGCCGCCCGGTCGATGGCGAGGGCATTGAGAGCATTCTCGCGCTCTGTCGGCACCGCATAGGGGGGAGACCCCACAAGCAAGGCTGCCGCGCCGATCTTGGCAGCGTGTTCGGCCATTGCGACGGAATCTTCCAACCGGATCGCAACCGTGCCCACGATCAGCGGCAGGCGATCTCCGATCACCTCCTTGGCGAAACTTGCAAGATCCTGCCGCTCCGCGAGGCTCTGGGCATAGTATTCGCCGGTCGACCCGCCGTTGATCAGCCCATGCACGCCTGCGGCGATCAGGTATTCGATCTGCGCGGCAAAGGCGTCGCGGTCGATGCTGCCGTCCTCGCGATGAGGCGTGATGACAGGCGTGTAGATGCCATCGAATTTCATTTGGCCCCTTTCTCGATGGGTGCGCGCGGCGCGGTGCCGAGCGGGATGGCCATGCCGGCCGGTGTTACGAAACTCTCGATCTCGGCGCGCGACAGCTCCCAATGGTCGAGGGCAAGCTGCTCGGCGCCGTCGACATCTCCGCTCTCGATCAAGGCGATGAACTGGTCATGCTGGTCGGCGGCGATGCTGCGTTGCGCGGCAAGGCTCTGGTTGCGCGGGTTGTAGAAAGACATCGCGATCCGCGTGTGGTCGATCAGCAACCGACGCAGGCTCGGCATCAGGAACTCGTTGTCGGCCATGTCGCCGATCACATCGTGGAACCGCTGGTTCATCAGGGCGCGTTGGGCGGTGTCGCCGTCGCGGATCGCCTTGCGGAACAGGGTTTGGGTATCCTTCAGACGCATCAGCTGGGCCTCGGTCGCATGTTCTGCGGCCAGGCGCGTCACGGCGGCATAGATCATCGGCGCCGCCATGAAGAAGTTGCGCATGGTCTTGTGCGTCATGGGCGCGACCTGGGCACCCCGGTTTTTCTGCAAGACCACGTAGCCTTCGCCGGCGAGCTGGTTCAGCACTTCGCGCAGGGGCGGGCGGGAAATTTCATAGCTCTCGGCCAGCACCGACTCGTCGAGGTAGCTTCCCGGCTCGAAATCCTGGGTCAGGATGCGCTTGCGCAGGTCTTCCACGCACCTCGCCTTCCTGTTTGTTGATCCTTGCCCCAATTTTTCGCCTCCGGATTGTGCAGATCTCGCCGGACTATAGCCCAGCTGTCCGTTATATCTTGTGTAGCTCAAAAAAATACATGTTGTCTACACTGGATATTTATGTAATCTCCACAACCGGGAGGACATTGATGGCCATGCATTCCGATGAAGCGGTGATCCGCTGCGAAGGGGTCTGGAAGATTTTCGGCAGCCGCGCGCGGGAGGCGCTGGACGCCGTGAAGTTGAAAGGCCTGACCAAGGACGAGATCCGAGATCGCTACGACTGCGTCGTCGGCGTCCAGGACGCGAGTTTCGACGTCGCCCGTGGCGAGATCTTCTGCATCATGGGCCTGTCGGGATCGGGCAAATCGACGCTCATTCGCCATATCAACCGCCTGATCGAACCGACGGCCGGCGAGATCCGGATCGAGGGGCAGGATATCAACGCGCTGACGCAAAAGGACCTCCGCGCGCTCCGGGCGGAAAAGATCGGCATGGTCTTTCAGAACATGGCGTTGATGCCGCACCGCACCGTGCTGGAAAACGTCGCCTTCAGCCAGGAGGTGCGCGGCCATGACACCCGTGCGCGCACCGAGAACGCGCTGCGCGCAATTCGGGCTGTCGAGCTGAACGGGTGGGAAAGCAAGTATCCCGACGAACTGTCGGGCGGCATGCAGCAACGTGTCGGCCTGGCCCGCGCCATCGCCGCCGATCCCGCGATCTTGCTGATGGACGAACCTTTTTCGGCCCTCGATCCGCTCATCCGCCGGCAGCTTCAGGACAAGTTCATGGCGCTTTCGGCCGAAATGCACAAGACGACCTTGTTCATCACCCATGATCTCGACGAGGCCATCCGCATCGGTGATCGCATCGCGATCATGAAGGACGGGGTGTTGGTCCAGATCGGCACGCCAGAAGACATCGTGACAAACCCCGCTGACGATTACGTGGCCGACTTCGTGGCGGGCATCTCGAAACTCGAGCTGGTATCGGCCGGCAAGATCATGGAGCCGATCGAGGCTTATATCCTCCGCAAGGGGCCGCTCGACATCGAAGCCTGCCCCGAGGCGCATCCTGACAATTCGCTGAACCAACTCGTCGATCTGAGCATCGCCACACAACATCCCATCGTCGTGAAGGTCGACGGCAAGGCGCTTGGCGTTGTCACGAAGAATGCCCTCCTGCGGGGCGTCAAGGGCGAGACCGCGCCCGCCAACGCCGCCTGAGCGAGAGGACCGAACCCATGGCAGACGAGACCTTCGACATTCTCGATCCCTTCTCTTCGATCGACCTCGGCATCGCCGACAGCGCCGACGGCATCAAGGACTGGGCCATTTCCAACCGGGACCTGATCCAGCCGATGAAGGACTTTTTCAACGGCATCGTCGTGTCCATCGACAGCGCGCTGAACGCGGTGCCGCCGATGATCATGCTGGTCATCATCACGCTGATCGCCTGGCAGGCGGCCGGACGGCGCACGGCGATCGTGGTCGGTGCCTGTCTCGTGGCGCTCGGCCTGCTCGACCCGAACGCCTGGTCGCTGGCCATGACGACGCTGGCGATCGTCATCTCCGCGGTCATCGCCTGCCTGATCATCGGCCTGCCGCTCGGCGTGCTCGCCGCCAAGAGCGACACGTTCGAAAAGTCGATGCGGCCCCTTCTGGACCTGATGCAGACGATCCCTGCGTTCGTCTACCTGGTGCCCGTCGTGATGCTTGTCGGCATCGGCAATGTCTCGGGCGTGATCGTGACGATCATCTTTGCGCTTCCACCGCTCATCCGTCTGACCTCGCTTGGGATCCGTGGCGTGAACCAGTCGGTCGTCGAAGCCGCCCGCGCCTTCGGCGCAAGCCCGCGGCAGATCCTGTTCAAGGTCGAACTTCCGCTCGCCACGCCCACGATCCTCGCCGGCGTCAACCAGACGATCATGCTGTCGCTGTCGATGGTCGTCATTGCCTCGATGATCTCGGTGCGGGGCCTCGGCAACGAAGTGCTGCGTGCGATGGGCCGCCTCGATGCAGGCAAGGCCATCGTCGGCGGGCTCGGGATCGTGATCCTCGCCATCGTGCTCGACCGCATCAGTCAGGGCATGGGCCAATCGGGCCGCGAACGTGGACACCGGCATTGGTGGCAAGGCGGGCCCGTTGGCCTCGTCCTTGCGCTGAGCCGCGCAAGGAATGCATCGGCTCCGGCTGCGGAACCGGCGCTGAAGACGACCCAATCCAACTGAACTGCATAGGAGAGAACCTGCATGTTCAAGACCAAGCTGGTGACGGCCCTTACGCTCACCACCATCCTGGCCGGTGCCGCCGGCGCACAGGACATGCCCGGCGAAGGCGTGACGGTTCGTCCCGTCATCGGACTGATCGCCGAGGAATACTTCCAGTCGCGGATCATCTTCCGCGCCTTGGAGGATCTCGGCTACACGGTCGAGCAACCGCTCGAGGCCGAGATCCAGACCGCCCATCTTGCGGTCGGCACCGGCGACGCCGACTTCTACCCGATCCACTGGGAGAACCTGCACACCGCCTTCTTCGAAGAGTCGGGCGGTGACGCCGTGCTCGAGCGCGTTGGTCCCTTCGTGGATGGCATGGTTCAAGGCTACCTTGTCGACAGGGCCTCGTACGAGGCAGGTGTCCAAAACCTCGGCGACCTCGCCGATCCTGCGGTTGCCGCGCGCTTCGACGCCGATGGCGACGGCATGGCCGATCTGGCGGGCTGTGTACCCGGCTGGGGGTGTGAGCGGATCATCGAGCATCACCTCGACGAATACGGCCTGCGGGACACGGTGATGCACAACCAGGGCGCCTACAATGCCATCATCGCAGATGCCATTGCGCGCAACGGAAATGGCGAAGCGATCCTCTATTATACCTGGACGCCCTACTGGGTGTCGGGTGCCCTTGTCCCGGGCGAGGACGTGGAATGGATCTCGGTCCCCTACACGTCCCTGCCCGACGGGGTGGAGGCCAACACCGAGTTCGATGGCATCAACCTCGGTTTCGCCGTCGATGCGATGTATATCCTCGCCCGCGACGAGTTCCTCGAGGCGAACCCGGCCGCCGCCGCGCTGTTCGACGCCGCGGTGATCGACGTCAATGACATCTCGGCACAGAACAAGCTCATGTCCGAAGGCGAGGATGGCTCCGACGACATCGACGCCCATGTCGAGGGCTGGATCGAAGCCAACCGCGCACTCTACGACAGCTGGCTCGACGCGGCCCGCGCCGCTGCCAATTGATACTTTCCCGGCGCCGCGCGGTCGATGGATCGCGCGGCGTCACTTTTTCCCGGGCAACGGACATGACCGCCACCCAGCATTTCGTCTTCGCGCTTGTCGATGACTTCACGCATATCGCCTTTGCCTGCGCGGTTGATCCGTTGCGGATCGCGAACCTCATTTCCGGTAAGCCACTCTATCGCTGGTCCTACGCGTCGCTCGACGGAGAAACGGCGCAAAGCTCGGACGATACGATCATCCGCGCACACCACCGTTTCGACGCGCTGCCCGAGTGTGACCGGCTGTTCGTCCTGTCCGGGATCGGCATGCAATCGGGCGACCATTCCGTCCTGGTCACGGCGCTGCGCCGGATGGATCGTCATGGCAATGCGAAAATCGGTGCGCTGTGTTCGGGGGCGTGGATCCTTGCAAAGGGCGGGTTCCTGAACGGGTCCGAAGCGGCGATCCACTGGGAATATCACGACGCCTTCATGGAAGAATTCCCCGAGGTGCATCTGGTCCGCAATGTCTTCGTGTCCGATGTGCGCCACATCACGGCCTCGGGTGGCACGGCCACCGCGGACCTGATGCTCCACCTTATTGCGCGGGATCATGGCCTCGACCTGTCGGTCGCCGTGGCCGACCAGATGGTCTACAATGCCGTCCGCGAGGCGACGGCCGCACAAAAGGTGTCGCTGCAATCGCGCAACGGCATGCGCAACCGGCACCTTGCTTCGGCCCTGGAAATCATGACGGCAAATCTCGAGGATCCGATCCCGCCGTCGAAAATCGCGCGGACGCTCGGTATCTCCACCCGCCAACTCGAGCGGCTGTTCGGCAAGTACCTGAATACGTCGCCCAAGAAATATTACATGGAGATGCGGCTTGAGCGCGCCCGCCACCTGCTGGTGCAGACCGAAATGTCGGTGATCGACGTGGCGACAGCCTGCGGCTTTGACACGCCCGGCCACTTTGCGCGGGTCTACCGAACCGCCTTCGGCGTCACGCCGATGATGCAGCGTGGGAGACTCGATTGACCTCGGACGGCTCTCCGTGTCGGCGCGTCGGCGACAGGCAGTGTCCAGCCATCCCCACGCCCCGAAGGACAACCGAGCCGCGAGTGCAGAAACAAAATGTCGAATGATCCCCTTCTCCAGCCCTACACGCTCAAGCATCTGCGGCTGAAAAACCGCATCATGATCACCAGCCACGAGCCTGCCTATCCCGAGGATGGGATGCCGAAGGATCGTTATCGTGCCTACCACGTCGAACGGGCGAGGGCGGGGGTTGCCATGACGATGACCGCAGGCTCCGCATCCGTCTCGCGCGACAGTCCACCGGTCTTCAACAACATCCTGGCCTGGAAAGACGAGGTCGTCGGCTGGATGAAGCGGTTGACCGACGAATGCCACGATCACGATTGCGCTGTCATGATCCAGTTGACCCACCTTGGCCGCCGCACCCGGTGGGACAAGGCGGATTGGCTGCCGACCATCTCGGCCTCGTCTCAACGAGAGCCCGCCCATCGCGCCTTTGCCAAGATGGCCGAGGAATGGGATATCGCCCGTATCACGCAAGACTACGCTGACGCCGCCGAGAGGATGAAGGCAGCGGGGCTCGATGGGATCGAGATCCAGGCTTACGGGCATCTGATGGATCAGTTCTGGTCCCCGGCCACCAATGATCTGTGCAATGCTTACGGCGGCAGCCTCGAGAACCGCATGCGCTTCTCGATGGAGGTCTTGCAGGCGATCCGCGACCGGGTCGGTCCCGAATTCATCGTCGGTATCCGCTACACGGCCGACGAAGACTTTGCCGGCGGCATCACGAAGCAAGAGGGTCTGGAGATCTCGCGCAGGCTGAAGGACAGCGGCCTCGTCGACTTTCTCAACGTCATCCGTGGCCATATCGAGACCGACGCCGCCATGACCGATGTCATCCCTGTGCAGGGCATGAAATCGAGCCCGCATCTGGATTTTGCAGGCGAGATCCGCGCGGCGACGCAATTCCCGACATTTCACGCCGCGAGAATTCAGGATGTGGCAACGGCGCGCCATGCTATCGCGACAGGAAAGCTCGATATGGTCGGGATGACCCGCGCCCATATTGCCGACCCGCATATCGTCGCCAAGATACGGCGCGGCGAGGAAGACAGGATCAGACCCTGTGTCGGGGCGAACTACTGCCTCGACAGGATTTACATGGGCGGTATGGCGCTCTGCCTGCACAACCCCGCGACGGGGCGCGAGCTTTCCGAGCCGCATGTCGCAGCGCCCGCAGCCCGGAAACGCCGCGTCGTCGTGGTTGGTGCGGGGCCTGCCGGCCTCGAGGCCGCGCGCGTTGCCGCGGAACGGGGTCACGACGTGATCGTCTTCGAGGCTGCGAACGACCCGGGCGGTCAGGTGCGCCTGACAGCCCAGACACCCCGCCGCGCCGAAATGATGCAGCTGATCCAATGGCGCTTGGCCGAATGCGAGCGGATGGGCGTGGCGTTCCGCTTCAACACCTATGCCGAAGCCGGGACGGTTCTGGCCGAGGCCCCCGATGTGGTGATCGTGGCCACGGGCGGATTGCCGCATACGGAGATCCTCGCCGAAGGGAACGAGCTTGTCGTGTCCGCCTGGGATATCCTGTCGGGCGATGCGGCACCCGGCACGAATGTGCTGATCTACGATGATGCGGGCGATTATCCTGCGCTTCAGGCCGCCGAAAGGATTGCGGCCACAGGCGCTGCGGTCGAGATCGTCACCCGCGACCGGAGCTTCGCACCCGAGGTCATGGCGATGTCGCTGACCCCTGCCATGCGAGAACTGCAGGCGCGGAACGTGACCTTCACTGTCACCTGGACGCTTCAGGCGGTCGAGCGCGACGGCAATGCGCTCATTGCGCGTCTGGGAAGCGATTATGGCGGGGCCGCACGCGAACGGCGGGTCGATCAGGTGGTCGTCAACGCAGGCACCCGCCCGCTCGACGATCTCTATTTCGAGCTGCGCGAAGGGTCCCGTAATGGTGGCGAACTTGACCATGCCGCTTTCATCGAGGGCCGCCCACAAGAGATCGTCCGTAACCCGCAAAGCGCCTACCAGCTCTTCCGCATTGGCGATGCCGTCGCCGCCCGCAATACACACGCGGCGGTCTATGACGCGCTACGGCTCATGAAGGTTGTGTGATACGAAAGACAAGGAACAATTAGTAAGGGTGATGAGGGGCCTCCGGGATGAGCCGGGTGACGAGTTACTAAGTTGAAACCGACCTGACCCAACCCTGCCATGCGGTCATCCAGAACCACGCGCGCATATGGCGCTACTCTGAACGTCTGCTGCCCGTGTGGCGCTTGATAGGATGGCACTTACGACGATTGTCCGCTTCCCGCCCGTTGCGACAGCTTTCCGAAACTCGGTGATCACACAGCGCCGTCGGACCCAGCCGGGCTGTCGGGGCTTGTCCGATCCTCGCTGATCTCCGCCTTCATGGTCTGCAGGATGTCCACCAACCGCTGCTCGGCCCGATCTGCCCGCTCCTCCGCCGTGGTAAGCGCAGTCTGGAGGAAGGCGCACTTTTCGCGAAGGGCCTCTGCCGCGGCTTCGGCCTTGGTCAGCTCGGCGGCGGCGCGCACCCGCTCAGCCTCGAGATCTTCGATCCTGGTCAACAGCTGATCACGCTGTTCCGTGGCGCCATCTCGCTCGGCCTCAAGCGTGCCGAGATGCGCGACCAGCTCGCGCTGCTGCTGGTCCGCCTCCTGCCGCAGGTCACGGAGGTCGCGCCGCAGCGCGTCGGCTGCGGCCTGGGCCTCTTCTGTCGCGTCGCGCCAGATCCGCGTGGCGAGATCGCGGACCTGCTCGAAGACGGGATCGGGGAGATCGACCTCGTCGCGCGCGCAGCGCTCCTTCTGCTCCTCGCGCCAAGCCCGCAGGAGCGGGACAAGGGTGGACATGGACCCACCGCCGATCAGCTCGAGCACGGCGGCATTTGTCACGGGCTTGCCTTGGGCGAGCAATTCGCCCGCGGCGCGCGCGACAGCTTCGGGAGTTATGATGGGCGCACGGGGCATGGGAGCACCTGTTTGTTAGTAGTGTATCATACGTAATGTAGGTATTGTAAAATTCAATACTGGATTGGTTGAGATAAGCCCCGGTCTGCCAGGTCGAGATCGCCCTACCAAAAGGGGCGTCGGCTCATCGTACCGTCGGGCGTCGATACTGAAGCGCTTTCCCGGATCCTGGCCGCGGTGGACGGGCCATGATCGCGTTTCCGCCGAGTGTGAAAGTCTGGATTGCGGGCGCTGTGACGGACATGCGCTGCGGCATGAACAGTCTGGCGTTGAAGGTTCAGCAAGGCCTCGGGCGTGATCCGCACGCGGGGGAGGTCATCGAACACGAGGGGCCTTGGAACAGAAAACAGGATGTCGAGCTTGCAACGCTCGACTCGGTCCGTTTCCATAACGAAAAAACACATGTACGGTCTGCTCGGACGCATCTCATCCACAATGGTAGAAAGGGGCTTCCACGACGCACAGCGCACGGCGAGCATCGCCACTAAGTGCCATACTGAAAACTCTCCCGCACACGCAGCGCATCAATTCCTTCTCAATGAAAGAAACCCTAGGATGTCTCGCCGTTCCGAGCCCGGCCCCGATGACCTGACCCGGTTCCGCAGGCGCAACGCCTGGCTTCTGTGGTCGGTGGCCCTGTTCAGCATGGCGGTGAACGCGCTGATGCTGACCGGACCGCTTTACATGCTGCAGGTCTATGACCGCGTCCTCGGCTCCCGCTCGGAGGAGACGCTGGTCGCGTTGACCGTGCTGATCGTCTTCCTGTTCCTGATGATGGGCGTGCTGGATTACGTCCGCGGACGCGTCGCCGCGCGATACGGGGCCCGCCTGCAGGAGGCGCTGGACGGTCGCATCTTCCGCGCGGCGCTCGCCCGGGCGCAAAGCACTGGCGAGCGGCAGACCGCGTTGCAGGATCTCGGCGCGGTGCAGCGGATGCTCGCCTCACCGGTCTTCATGGCGGTCTTCGACCTGCCCTGGACGCCGCTCTTCATCGCGGCGATCTTCCTGTTTCACCCCTGGCTCGGCTGGCTCGCCGTCGGGGGCGCGGCGGTTCTGATCGCCATCACGCTCCTCAACCGGGCGCTGACGCGGGCGCCCATCGCCTCCTCGGCGGCCGCCTCGCGGCTTGCCGACCGCATGGCCGGCGAAATGCAGGCCGAGGCCGAGCTGATCCGCGCGTTGGGCATGCAGGGCAGCGCCTTTGACCGCTGGCGTCACCAGCGCGCCGCGGCCCTTGGCGAGGGGATGCGCGCGGCCGACCGCGTCGGCGGGTTCACCGCGATGACGCGCACGACGCGCCTGTTCCTGCAATCGGCGATCCTCGGGCTGGGCGCCTATCTCGTGCTGCGGGCCGAGATGACGGCGGGCGCGATGATCGCGGGCTCGATCCTGATGGGCCGCGCGCTTGCGCCCATCGAGCTGGCCATCGGCCAGTGGGGCGCGATTGCCGAGGCCGGGCAGGGCTGGAGCCGCCTGCGCGCGCTGCTCGACGTCGAGCGCGCACCCTCTCCTCGGATGTCCCTGCCGCGACCAAAGGCGCGGCTGGACGTGTCCCAGCTCTCGGTCGCGCCGCCGGGCGCGCGCGCGCCCACGCTGCGCGGCGTCAGCTTCAAGGTCGAGCCGGGGCAGGCGGTGGGCGTGATCGGCCCCTCCGGCTCGGGCAAGTCGACGCTGGCGCGCGCGGTCACCTCGGTCTGGCTGCCCGCGGCGGGGCAGATCCGCCTCGATGGCGCGACGCTGGACCAATACGACCCCGACGAGCTGGGGTTGCACATCGGCTACCTGCCGCAGGCTGTGACGCTGTTCGAGGGCACCATCGCCGAGAACATCGCCCGCCTGACCGAGACGCCGGATACCGACAAGGTCGTCGCGGCGGCCCGCGCCGCGGCGGCGCACGAGATGATCCTGAACCTGCCCGAGGGCTACGACACCCGTGTCTCGGGCCTGGGCGCGCGCCTGTCGGGCGGGCAGATTCAGCGCATCGGGTTGGCCCGCGCGCTCTACGGCGATCCGGTCCTGCTGGTGCTGGACGAGCCGAACTCGGCGCTCGACAACGACGGCTCCGTCGCGCTCAACAAGGCGGTGCAGGAGATCAAGGCTGACGGCCGCGCGGTGCTGATCATGGCGCACCGCCCCTCGGCGATCCGGGAATGCGACCGGCTTCTGGTGCTATCGGGCGGCGCGCCCACGATGTTCGGCCCCACGCAGGAGGTGTTGAAGAAGACGCTGGCCAATTACGCAGACATCAAGCGGGCCCCGGCCCCGGGAGGCGTGTCTTGAGCGCGCGACCCGATCCCGCCCGCGCCTGGGCGGTACGCGGTCCCCTGCTGACCGGGCTTGTCGCGATGTCCCTGCTGCTCGGCGGGTTCGGCGGCTGGGCCGCGCTCAGCGAACTGTCGGGCGCGGTCATCGCCACCGGCCGCATCGAGGTGGAGCGCAACCGGCAGACGATCCAGCACCCCGAAGGCGGCGTGGTGGCCGAGCTTCTGGTGGACGAGGGCGACCGGGTCGCGGCGGGCGCGGCGATTCTGCGCCTCGCCCCCGGCCTGTTGGCGCGCGACCGCGCCGTTGCGGCATCGCAGCTTCACGAGGTGCGGCTGCGCCGCGCCCGGCTCGAGGCCGAGCGCGATGGCGCGACCGAGGTGGGTTTCCCCCCTGATCTCGTGGCGCGCGCCGTGGAGGACGCGGAGCTGGCCGACCTGCTGCGGGGGCAGGCGAACCTGTTTGACGCCCGCGCCGAGACGCTGACCCGCGAAACTGCGCAGCTGCAGGGCCGCATCACCCAGATCGAGGCGCAGATCGCGGCCCTCGACGCGCAGGACGCCGCCCTGCGCGAGCAGCTGACCCTCGTCGAGACCGACCTCGAGCGCCAGCAGGGCTTGCTCGACCGCGGCCTCGTACAGTCCGCCCCGGTGCTGCGCCTACAACGCGACGCCGCGCAGCTGCGCGGGTCGCTGGGCGAGCTTGAGGCGCGCCGCGCCGAGGCGGGCGAGCGCATCGTCGAGACCGGGCTCGCCATCCTTCAGCTCGACACCGCCCGCAGGGAGGAGGCGATCTCGCAGCTGCGCGAGATCCGCGTCACCGAGGAGGAGCTGCGACAGCGCACGGCCGACCTCGACCGCCGCATCGCCGAGCTGGAGCTGCGCGCGCCGGTCGCGGGACGCATCCTGGGGCTGCGGGTCTTCGGCCCGCAATCGGTCGTGCGCCCTGCCGATCCGGTGGCTTTCCTGGTGCCCGAGGGGCGGCCGCTCGTGATCACCGCGCAGGTGCCGGCGATCGACGTGGACCAGGTCTTCGTCGGGCAGGAGGTGACGCTGCGCTTCCCCGCCTTCGACATGCGCAACATGGCCGATCTGATGGGGCAGGTCAGCCAGGTCTCGGCGGATGTCTTCACCGACGAGGGGTCGGGCCTGACCTTTTACCGGGCCGAGATCGTGCTGGAGGAGGGCGAGATCGCCCGGCTCGCCCCGCGGCAGCTCCTGCCCGGCATGCCGGTCGAGGCCTATATCCGCACCGAGGACCGCACGCCGCTGGCCTATCTGCTGGAGCCCTTCAGGGCCTATTTCGCCCGCGCCTTCCGCGAAAGCTGAGCGCCGCGGCCCCGGCATCGGGGCCGCGCGCCTTCAGAAGAGGAAGCTGTCCGCCGCCGGGTCGAGGGCCGAGAACAGGACCGAGGCGTCCAGGTCCCGCCCGTCCAGGTCCACGTCCAGGACCTGAGCGCCCCCGTTCTCGAAGTAGAGCAGGTCGAGCGCGTAATACCCGGTCTCCTCCGCCTCGAACCAGGCGGTGGAGGTGGACGCCCCGCGCAGCCCCTCAAACTCCACCACGACCTCGCCGCCGAGCGACAGCCGGAACCCGTCATCGCTGCGCACGTCGAACCGGTGCGTCCCCGCCTCGAGGAAGACGAACCCGTCCGCCTCCAGACCGA
>JAOARA010000324.1 GCA_025211115.1 Roseicyclus sp.
GCGTCTACATGATCGGCAACCCGGTCGACATCCTGATCTCGCCCGACGCCACCCCAGCCGAGATCGACGAGACGATGGCGCGCTTCGGCTTCGACCAGCCGGTCTATGTCCAGTTCCTGCGCTTCGTCGGCAACGCGCTGCAAGGCGACCTTGGCCGCAGCTTCGTGCATGGCGAACCGGCGGTGCAACTGATCCTCTCCTACATGCCCGCGACGCTGGAGCTGGCGGCGCTGGGGCTGATCTTCTCCGTCCTGATCGGTGTGCCGCTCGGCGTCTATGCCGGCTACAAGGCCGACCGCTGGCAGGGCCGCGCGATCATGACCGGATCGATCTTCGGCTTCTCGCTGCCGAATTTCTGGGTCGGCATGCTGCTGATCCTGATCTTCGCGGTCGAGCTGCAATGGCTGCCGTCCACCGGACGCGGCGAGACGGTCGAGGTGCTGGGCATGCGCCTGTCGATCTTCACCGCCGACGGGCTGCAACACATGCTTCTGCCCGCGCTGACCCTTGCGCTCTACAAGGCCTCGCTCGTCACGCGGCTGGCCCGCGCCGGCACGCAGGAGGCGCTGGTGCAGGACTACGTGAAATTCGCCCGCGCCAAGGGCCTGTCGGAGACGCGCATCCTTGTCGTGCATGTGCTGAAGAACATCATGATCCCGATCATCACGGTTCTGGGCCTCGAGCTGGGCTCGATGATCGCCTTCGCGGTGGTCACCGAAACCGTCTTCGCCTGGCCCGGCATGGGCAAGCTGCTGATCGACAGCATCCTGACGCTCGACCGGCCGGTGATCGTGTCCTACCTGATGCTGACCGTCATCATCTTCATCATCATCAACTTCACCGTCGACGTGATCTACACGCTGCTCGACCCGCGCGTCCGCGTGAAAGGGGGCGCGGCATGAGCGCGCCCGAGACCGCCATGACCCTGCCGACCGGCGACCGTTGGCGCCGGATCAACATGGCCGCGGGCCTTGGCGTCGCGGCCTCGCTCGCGCTTCTGCTGACGGTCGAGGGCGCGGCGCTGCTGCCCGCGCGGATCGTGCTGCTGGCGGGGCTGAGCGTGCTGGCCGCGGGGCTGCTGCGCGGGCGCGCGCGCAAGTTCTTCTCCGGCCCCTCGGCCTATGTCGCAACCGCCAGCCTGCTGGTGCGCGCGGTCCTCGCCAGCTTCGCCACCGAGAGCTCGCCGCAAGACCCCTATGACCTGCGCCAGCTCGACATCATGGACGGCCGCCAGCCGCCCGGCTCGACCAATTTCGACGGCTCGATGACCTATCACCTCGGCACCGACGAGCAGGGGCGCGATATCCTGTCGGGCATCCTCTACGGGCTGCGCGTGTCGCTGTCGGTGTCGATCTTCGCCACGCTCGCCGCCATGGCCATCGGCGTCGTCGTCGGCATCCACGCGGCTTGGGCGGGAGGGCGGACCGACGCGATCCTGATGCGGATCGTGGATTTCCAGCTCTCCTTCCCGTCCATCCTTGTCGCGCTGATGCTGATGGCGGCCTTCGGGCGCGGCCTAGACAAGATCGTCATCGCGCTGATCATCGTGCAATGGGCCTATTACGCCCGCACCGTGCGCGGCACCGCCCTGTCCGAGGCGCGCAAGGACTACATCGACGCCGCCCGCGGCCTTGGCCTTCCGGCGCGGCGGATCGTCTTCGGGCATCTCTTGCCCAACTGCATCCCGCCGCTGATCGTGATTTCCACCGTGCAGGTCGCCAACACCATCGTGCTGGAAAGCTCGCTGTCCTTCCTCGGCGTGGGCGTGCCGATCACCCAGCCCTCGCTCGGGCTGCTGATCTCCAACGGCTACGGCTACATGCTCTCGGGCCAATACTGGATGAGCATGTATCCCGGCGTGGCGCTTCTGGCCATCGTCGCCTCGATCAACATGGTCGGCGACCGGCTGCGCGACACCCTGAACCCGAGGCTCACGCGATGACCGTTCTGGATGTGCAGGGCCTGCAGACGCATTTCTTCACCGACGCGGGCGTGGTGAAGGCCGTCGATGGCGTCAGCTTCTCGCTGGGCGAGGGCGAGGTGCTGGGCCTTGTCGGCGAAAGCGGCTCGGGCAAGTCGGTGACCGGTTTCTCGATCCTGCGGCTTGTCGATCCGCCCGGTCGCGTGGTGGGCGGGCGGATCCTGTTCCGGGGGCAGGACTTGGCGCAACTCTCCAACCGGGAGATGCGGGGGCTGCGCGGCAACCGGATCGCCATGATCTTCCAGGACCCGATGATGACGCTGAACCCCGTTCTGCGCATCGAAACCCAGATGGTCGAGGCCGTGCGCGCCCATGAGCGCGTGACCCACGCCGCCGCCCGCGACCGCGCGGTGCAGGCGTTGGCCCGCGTCGGCATCCCCTCGCCCGCCGAACGGCTCGCGGCCTACCCCCACCAGTTTTCCGGCGGGATGCGCCAGCGCGTCGCCATCGCCATCGCGCTGCTGAACGGTCCCGACCTGATCGTCGCGGACGAACCCACCACCGCGCTGGACGTGACCATTCAAAGCCAGATCCTCGCCGAGGTGCAGGAGCTTGCCCGCGAGACCGGCACGGCGCTGATCTGGATCACCCATGACCTTGCCGTGGTGGCGGGCCTCGCCGACAGGATTTCCGTCATGTACGCGGGCCGGATCGTGGAAAGCGGGCCGACCGATGCCGTGCTGACCGCGCCGGGCCACCCCTATACCGAGGGGCTTCTCGGCTCGATCCCCGGCCATGGCCGCCGCGGCGAGCGGCTGACGCAGATCCCCGGCATGGCGCCGAACATGACCCGCCTGCCGGAGGGTTGCGCCTTTGCCCCGCGCTGCCCGCGCGCAAGCGACACATGCCGCGCCTCGGCGCCCGGGATCACCGAGGCCGGGCCGGAGCGCACGCTGCGCTGCCATCACCCGACCTATTCGGCGGAGGGCGCGGCATGAGCGCGATGCTGGAGCTTCGCGCCGTCTCGCGCCGCTTCGAGAAGAAGCTCGACGGGGTCGAACGCCTCGCCCGCCGCCTTGGCGCGGACCTGCGCGAGACCTGCGTGAACGCGGTCGATGCGGCCAGCTTCGCCGTGGAGCGGGGCGAGGTCGTGGGCCTCGTCGGCGAAAGCGGCTGCGGCAAGTCCACGCTCGGGCGCATGGTGGCGGGGCTTCTGCCCGTCTCGGGCGGCGAAATCCGGTTCGAGGGCACCGATATCACCGATGCCGCCAGCGCCCAGGCCCGCGCCAAGCGGCTGCGCATCCAGATGATCTTCCAGGACCCGATGTCCTCGCTGAACCCGCGCCTCAAGGTCGCCGAGATCGTGGGAGAGGCCGCCGTCTACCACGGCCTGACCACGCGGGCTGCGATGGCGGGCCATGTCGCGGCCCTGCTGGAAAAGGTCGGCCTCGATCCGGGCTTCGCGCAGCGCTACCCCCACCAGATGTCGGGCGGTCAGCGCCAGCGTATCGGCATCGCCCGCGCATTGGCGGTGCAGCCCGAGTTCCTGATCTGCGACGAGAGCATCGCCGCGCTCGACGTGTCGATCCAGGCGCAGGTGATCAACCTGTTCCAGGACCTCAGGCGCGACCTCGACCTGACCTATCTCTTCATCAGCCATGACCTCGGCGTCGTGGAACATATCGCCGACCGCGTGGTCGTGATGTATCTGGGCCGGATCGTCGAGATCGCACCCACGGGCGCGCTCTTCGACGGGCCGCGCCACCCCTACACGCAGGCGCTGCTCGACCAGGTGCCGCGGCTGGGCGCGGGGCGGCAGGCCTTCCGCACCGTGAAGGGCGAGATCCCCTCGCCCCTGAACCCGCCGCCCGGATGCCATTTCCACCCGCGCTGCCCCATGGCCGGCCCCCGCTGCCGCCGCGAGGTGCCGCGCGTGATCACCGAAGGTGCGCACAGCACCGCCTGCCACCTGCATGACGGGGGAACCGAATGACCCTCCACCTTCCCGGTGTCCTGACCGTCCACGGGACCGAGACGCAGGCCCTGCCCCTCGTCTTCGACAGCCCCCATTCCGGCACCGACTACCCGGCGGATTTCGACCATGCCGCCGACCCGCTGACGCTGCGCCATGCCGAGGACACCCATGTCGCCGACCTGTGGGAGGGTGCCGTCGCGGCGGGTGCCGTCCTGCTCGAGGCGCATTTCCCCCGCTCCTATGTCGACGCCAACCGCGCCCCCGACGACATGGACCCCGACCAGATCGACGGCGCTTACCCCGTGCCCCTGACCCCCACGGTCAAAAGCCAACTCGGCATCGGCCTGTGCTGGACGCGCGTGCCGCCCGCCGGTGGCCCGCTCTACACCCGCCGCCTGACCGCCGAGGAGGTCGCGGCCCGCGTCGCCCGCTACCACCACCCCTACCAGTCGCGCCTGCGCGCCCTGCTCGATGCCAGCCACGCCCGCTGGGGCGCGGTCTGGCACGTCAACTGCCATTCCATGCAGGAGGTCGCCTCGGCCATGTCCACGCAGGACCGCGGCACGCCGCGGCCGGATTTCGTGCTGGGCGACCGCGACGGCACCGCCTGCGAGGCCGGTTTCACCGAAACCGTGCGCGCCTTTCTCGAGGCCCGCGGCTACTCGGTCGCTGTCAACGCCCCCTACAAGGGGATGGAGTTGATCCGCGCCAACGGCGATCCGGCGCAAGATCGTCACTCGATGCAGATCGAGGTCAACCGCAAGCTCTACATGGACGAGGCGACGCGCGCGCCCAACGCAGGGTATGCGCCGCTCAAGGCCTGCTTCAGCGCACTGGCGCTGCACCTCTCCGCTCATGTCGCTGCCCGCATTGAAAGGACGCCAGCAGAATGACCGAACCGAAGAAGGGATCGGCCACCGGCCTGCCCAATCCCTTTCCCGTCGAACTGACCCCGCCCGACATCACCCCCTATGCGGCGGGCACCCACGGTATCCCCTATGTCTGGACTTTCGACAGCGGCCTACCCGGCCCGCATGTCGCGCTCACGGCCATCGTCCACGGCAACGAGCCCTGTGGCGCGCTGACCCTCGACCGGCTGATGCGGCAGGGGGTGCGCCCGGTGCGGGGCAAGCTGTCGCTCGCCTTTGTCAATGTTGCGGCACACGAAGCCTTCGACCCGGCGGTGCCCGACGCCTCGCGCTGGATCGACGAGGATTTCAACCGCCTCTGGTCGCCCGCCGTGCTGGACGACCCCGACCGCCCCCTGACCGAGGAGTTGCGCCACGCGCGCGAGATCCGTCCCTGGCTCGACACGGTCGACCTGCTGCTCGACATCCATTCGATGCAGACCCCCAGCCCGCCGCTGACCATCGCGGGGCTCAGGCCCAAGGGGCGCGACCTCGCCCGCAGCGTCGGCTACCCCGACCTCGTCATCAACGACCACGGCCATGCCGAGGGGGTGCGGATGCGCGATTACGGCGGCTTCTCCGACCCGGCCTCGGACAGGAACGCGATGCTGGTCGAGTGCGGCCAGCACTGGGAGGCGGCGGCCGAGGGCGCGGCGATGGAAACCGCGATCCGCTTCCTGCGCGCGACCGGCGCGACCGCGCCCGATTTCGGGGCGGACTGGATGGCCTCCCGCCCCGCCCCTGCGCGGATGGGGTTCTTCCAGGTCTCCCGCGCGGTGACGATCCAGACCGACGACTTCCGCTTCGCGCAGGATTGGGGCGGGCTGGACGTCTTGCCGGAGGGCACGCTGATCGGCCATGACGGGCCGACCGAGATCCGCGCGCCGCATCCGGTGAC
>JAOARA010000325.1 GCA_025211115.1 Roseicyclus sp.
CATTGTCGTCGAGATGCTTCTGGATATGGGTCAGCCGGCGATGGAAGATCGAGGTGAGCGACCAGAGCATCTCTTCTAGATTGTCTTCCAACTGGCTGCCGGTGAGAAGGCCGATGGTGGTGTCAAAGAGCGTCGCCATGGCGAGTTCGACCTCGTCGGGTTGGGGCAGGGGGCGATGATCGGTCTCGCCGGGTCCCGGTGTTGCGCCGTGAAGTGCGAGGTGGTCGAGGATGGCGGAGGTCACGCCGGTCTCCTCTTGGATGTCTGTCTGATGGGGCATTGTCTGGTTCCTCTGTTTGATCTGACCCGATTTGGATGGGGCGATGTCAGGACCGGCGGCGACCGGGCCGCATCCGTCAGGATCGGAGCGAAGCGGAGAATGTGACCCGGACCGGAAAATTGGTCCCGCGAGGAATGCCCTGAAAGGGGAGGGGAATTTTCCGGGTAGCGGGCGCATTGCTGCCCGGGCGAGGGGCACTCAGCCCCGACCCGCTGGTCCATCGCTCCCCTTGTCCAAACGGGATCAGATCGAACCGGCGGAACCTTTGCCCTGTCGGACATCAATGGGTAGGCAGGCGGTCATCCGCCCCCAATCTCCAGACCTTGCGCTTTCATGGCCTCTAAAAGGGACCGGCGCAGCGCATCCTTGCCAAGTGCCCGCAGATCGTCGTTGAAATCGCCCATTGCCGGCACGAGATCACCACAGGCAATTCCTCGCGATTCCAGTTGGTTACGCAATCTCTTTGATGCATTGCGTCCTGCTTCATCATTGTCCCGCGCGATCCAGATACGCTTGATCCCCGGCGGCGGGATGAAGAGGCCGAGATGGGTGGCGGTGAGACAAGACGCGAGGTCGAACTCAAGCAGAGCCGTGCCAACCGAAAGGGTGTTCTCGAGACCTTCGCCGACGATGAGATCAGTGCGCCCGGTGCCAGACCAGAAGCGGATGGCATGGCCATGAAGCTGCCCAAGGATCCGCTTCGGGTTCTCGATCGCGGCCAGACCGCCGGTGGAGGGGTCGAGATAGGTGCGCGCGCAGCCAGTGATCTGGCCCCGATTGTCCGTGATCTTCGCCAGCAGGGCAGGGGCTCTGTGCGGCGGATCAGGCCCGTCCTCGCCGTGGCGCAGGAAGACCTGCGGGTGATAGCGGAGCGCTGGACCGAAGCGCGAGATCCCGCGCCCCTGCAAATAGGTGGCCGCCAGAGTGCCGAGGACCGGCTTGCCTGCGGCAAAGAGCTTCCGCGCCCGCGCGATGCGTTTGCTGGAGGCTGCATCCGGGCGCTCAGCCTTTCGGGTTTCACGAGGTACGGCAGCGCAGGGGGCCTCGCCGAGAAAGGACTGCGCCTCCCTCAGCGTTTCCTTGAGCGTGACCGAACCAAGCCGTTCCTGCAGCAGGTCTATCAGATCGCCATATTGCCCCGTCGCAAAGTCGGCCCAGGATCCGGCCTTGCGCCCACCTTGAGCTTGCAGCCGGATGGCGAGGCTTTGACCTTTGGCCCCCGAGGTATCGCCAACCTGCCAATAGTTGCCCTGCTTGCGCCCCTCGGGGAAATACTGGCGGCAGAAGCTCTCGGCCCGATCTGCCAGATCGGCCGAGAGGTCTGCGATGCTGCGCCGCGCGTTCATGCGGCGGCATTCGCAGCGTTTGCGCCAACCGGATGCTCGCCGAGCACGCGCGCCAGCACGTCAATGCCGTCCACCGGGATGAACACCCGCGTCTTCCACTGGATCACCTCGGTGAAGCAGCCCAAAGCCTTCAAACCGGGCAGGGCCGCACCGGACGCGCCGATCAGCTCACATCTCGGCTGCCCCATCACGAGCGACCGGCGCAACTGGTAACCGCCGAGCAAGCTGAGGGTCGTCTTTGCGTCCATCACCGCGCCGAACACCTCCTGCGGTGCCATCTCGATCTGACAATCGAGACCGAGGCGCGCGTAGACATTGAGAAGCTGATCCTGGCTGACCAGACGGCCGATGGCGCGTTCCCCATCCTCGGTCTGCAGGCGATAGATGCGCATGTTGTCAGCGGGCAGCCGATCCCAGATCGGCAGGAGCAGCCCGCAGATCAGCGTGATCTTCGAGGTGGTGAACTCCGGCACGGCGGCGACTTCGGTCTGCCAGAGATGTTCGAACATCGAGTCATCAATCTCCTCCCAATGCGAGGTCGAAAATTCGCTGGCCGCGAGGATCTCGGTTCCCATGGGCCGCAGCAGTTTCACCCGCAGGATCGGCACACCGTCTTCGTCCATGAAGGCGGGCGCCTTCACCATCAGCGCCGCGCGTTTGGAGGTCGTGTTCCAGCAGAGCGTCGCGCCCTCTGTGTTTGCGCAGATCGATTTGACCCGGGGCAGGGCGAGAGGATCGTTGCGGTCTGTGCGCTCCACGGTCAGCGCAGTGGCCGTCGCCCCCGTCGCCTCATGCTCGAAGATGACCTTGCGATCGACGATCTCGAACTTCTCCGCGCGCAGGGTCTCGAGGCCGACATCCAGCGTGCCCGCCTGCCGCGCGTCTTCGATGATCGCCGAGAGGAACCCGCCGAAGGCCTCGAAAATTGCGTCTTGCACGTCAATCCTCAGAGCAAGGCAGCGGTTCAGGAACTGCTGGATCGGCGGCAGGGTTTCCTTCATCGTGCCGTCCGCGTCATCGAGCGTCAGCCCGGTCATCTCCTGGAATTTGGCGTAGGAGCAGGCGTCAATCTTGCCCGCGCGCAGCTTGTAGAAGAACTGGCGCCGCGCCGCGCGTGCGTAAGGGCTTTCGAGGTTGTCCTCGGCGCGAAACATGTTCTGACCGCCGGTCTCGCGTTGCCCCTTGGTGATCGCCCCGAGCGTGTCGAGGCGGCGCGCGATGGTGGAGAGGAACCGCTTCTCGCCTTTCACATTGGTGGCCACCGGCCGGAACAGCGGCGGCTGCACCTGATTGGTGCGATTGGTGCGCCCGAGCCCCTGGATGGCATTGTCGGCCTTCCAACCGGGCTCGAGCAGGTAATGCACCCGGAGGCGCTGGTTCTTTGCCCCAAGGTCGGCGTGATAGCTGCGCCCGGTGCCACCTGCATCTGAGAAGATCAGGATGCGTTTGGCGTCATCCATAAAGGCCTGAGTCTCGCCGAGGTTGGAGGAGGCGGGGCGGTTCTCGACCTTGAGCCGCCCTTCGCGCGTTTTCACGATGCGCCGCTTGCGCCCCGTGACCTCGGCCACCGCATCGCCGCCAAAATGCCAGAGGATCTGGTCGAGCGCGCCCTGCACCGGGGCGAGGGCACCCAAGTGCTCGATCAGATCGTCCCGCCGCCGCTCCGCTTCGCGGCAGATGATGGGATTGCCGTCAGCATCGAGGGCGGGGCGCGACCGCAGATCGCCGTTCTCGTCGGTGTAGGGCTCGAAAAGCTGCGTCGGGAAGCTGTGCATCAGGTAGTCCATGATGTTTTCACGCGGTGTAAAATCGACCTGCAGATCGTCCCAGTCCGAGGCCGGAATCTCCTCGAGACGGCGTTCCATCACCGCTTCGCTGGTCGAGACGACCTGAATCACTGCAGAATGCCCCGCCGCCAGATCCGCCTCGATCGCGCGGATAAGCGAGGGGCATTTCATGGCGGTGATGAGATGGTTGAAGAAGCGCTGTTTGTTGCTCTCGAAGGCCGAACGCGCGGCGGATTTTGCCTGGGCGTTCAGCGTGCCGGTCTCGGAGGAGATGCCAGACGCCTGAAGCGCGGCCTCAAGATTGGTGTGGATGATCTGGTAGGCATCGGCATAGCTGTCGTAGATCGCGATCTGAGGGGGCGTCAGGTCGTGCACCAGCATCTCGTATTCGACCCCGGCGTAGGAGAGCGAGCGTGCCAGATATAGCCCGAGCGCCTTCAGGTCGCGCGAGATCATCTCCATGGCGGCAATACCCCCGGCCTCCATCGCGGCGACAAACTCTGCACGTGTCACGAAGGGGAAATCGCCAGTGCCCCAGAGCCCGAGGCGGGAGGCATAGGCGAGATTGCCGACGCCCGTGGCCCCGGTGGCCGAGACATAGAGGACGCGTGCATCAGGCACAGCGTTTTGCAGTGCGAGGCCAGCGAGGCCCTGCTGTGAGGCCTTCTTGTCGCCGCGGTCGGACTTTTCGCCAGCAGCATTGGCCATGGCGTGGCTTTCATCAAAAGCGATGACCCCGTCGAACCCTGCGCCGAGCCAGGACGTCACCTGGTCGAGACGGGAGGCTTTGCCTTCCCGCTCGGCGGAGCGCAGCGTGGCGTAGGTGACGAAGAGGATGCCTTCGGGCAGGCGGATGTCGCTCCCTTGGCGGAATTTCGAGAGCGGCACGATATCGCTTTCACGCCCCCCGAGGGCCATCCAGTCGCGCCGCGCATCTTCGATGAGCTTGTCGCTCTTCGAGACCCAAACGGCCCGGCGGCGCCCTTTGAGCCAGTTGTCGAGAATGATGCCCGCCACCTGCCGCCCCTTGCCGCAGCCGGTGCCATCGCCCAGGAACCAGCCCTTGCGCAGACGGAAGGCACCTTCGTCACCCTCCGCCGCGGCCATAAGCTGACCCTCGATCTCCCCGCGCTTGAACCAGCCTTTCAGGTGCGCCTCGTGTGCATTGCCCGCGTAGATCACGCTTTCGAGCTGCGGAGCGGAGAGGAGGCCGTCAGCGACAAGGGACTTCGGCAAGACTGGGCGATAGGTCGGCACGGGCGGCGGGACAGACGCCATGGCTGCGGATTGGACAAGTGCTGTCGGGTGCTCCGCTGCGCCGCCGATCCGCATCGCCTGAAGATTATAGGTCTCGTAAACCGTGTCCTGCAGCGCGACGCCCGGTACGCTCCAGGCTTTCGGCAGGTAGTCGAGCGGGGCCGTCACGACATCATCAAAGGGATGCCGGGCGCGCTCCTCGGCGCGGGCGCGGGTTTCCTTGCGGGCGGCGTTACGCAGAGCGTACAGGTTGGTGCGGGACTGGCGGTTCGGCACAGACAATGCCGCGCTGGTAGGGCAGGGCGGGGGGTTGCGGCGCGCGGGACAATGGGTGAGCACTGCGGAGAGAAGATCGCCCGTGGTTGCGCAGATGGGATGATAGACGGCCTCGATTTCGACAGGTGCGGTCTCGCGTTCGCCCGCCGCGCGCTTGTCGATTACCGGCAGCCGCGTGTCGATCGTCGTCCCATGCCGCGCGAAGACATTGCCGTCGATCGCGGCGGAAAACACCACGTCTGCGCTCTGGCCTATGCGTTGAAACGTCGGCTGGAAACTCTTGGTGGAGGGCCGAAAGCTCTCGCCCGTGATGATGACAAGCCGCCCACCCGGAGCAAGACGTGCCAGCGCGGACAGAACATGCTGACTGGTCGCCTGCCGAAACCGACCTTCGACATGGTTCGCAGCCGAAAACGGCGGGTTCATCACGATGACCGAGGGC
>JAOARA010000326.1 GCA_025211115.1 Roseicyclus sp.
AGGGTGAGCAGGCTGAAATCCCGCGTCTCGCCCTGGTAGGCGACCAGCGTGTCGGTGATCGTCGCATTGGGCTGCAGCCCGCCGATGACGGCCAGTTGCAACAGGCCGCGGGCGGTGTCCTCGCGCACGTTCTCCTCGAACTCGGCGGTGTCGAGACCGTTCTGGCGCAGGGTGAATTCATAGCTCTCGCGGTCGAACTGACCGTCGAGGCCCTGGAAGCTCTCGATCTCGGTGATCTGGCGCGCGACCTCGGCGTCCCCGACCGAGAGGCCCATGGCACCGGCCTCATGCGCCAGCGCGGCGCGGGCGACGAGCGATTGCAGCACCGCCTGGTCCACGCCCTGCGCCTGCAGCGTCGAAAGCGTGACCGGCTGGCCGGTCTGCGCGATACGGGCGCGGATTTCCTGGTCGAGGGCACGGGCGTAATCGTCGGCGGTGATCTCGGCCTCGCCGACCTGTCCCACCTGCGAGGCTCCGCCCGAGAAGGAGCCGATGCCGAACCCCGCCAGCGCCACGAAGAGACGGCCCAGGATCACCCAGACGAAGAGGTTCGAGAGCTTCTTTACAGCTGTCTTCGCCATGCTGCGCGGGTCCTTCTGCCATTGCGTGCCGCCGGGGGCACCGCCCCGTCACTCGGCGTTGATTACGCGTTCGGACGCGGCGCGGCAAGGCCCGCGCCGGGCCGTTCAGAGGTCGAGCGCGGCCAGCCTGCGCACCACCTCTTCCAGGCCCGCCGCATCGGCATTGGCAAAGGCGATCCGCAGCGTCGCCTCGGCCTGCCCGGTGCCGCCCTTGGCGCGCAAGGGGCCGAACATGGTGCCCGGCAGGGTGAGAAGGGCTGCGGCCTCCACCATCTCGCGCGCGACCGCGTCCGAGGCCTTGGCGAAGGGATGGCGCGCATAGGCGAAATAGGCCCCGCAGCCCAAGAGCTGCCAGCCCGGCAGGCGCTGGAAGCCCGCACGCCGCACGTCGCGCCGCGCGAGGATCGCGCGCCGCTCGCCCGCCAGCCAGTCGCCAAGGTTCCGCATCCCCCAGAGCGCGCCGATCTGGCCCACCTGCGGCGCGCAGATGGCGACGGTGTCGAGGAATTTCTCGACCTCGGCGAGCCGCGCTTCGGAGGCCATCAGCGCGCCGACGCGGTGACCGGTCAGCCGGTAAGCCTTGGAGAAGGAATAGAGATGGATCAGCGTGTCATGCCAGTTGGGGTCGGTGAACAGGTCATGCGGCGCCCCCTCGCGGCTGTGGAAATCACGGTAGGTCTCGTCGAGGATCAGCGCGAGGCCGCGTGACCGCGCGAGCTCCAGGAAGGCGCGCAGCAGCGCCGGGGGATATTCGACGCCCGCGGGGTTGTTGGGCGAGATCAGCACGATGGCCCGCGTCCTGTCGGTGATCAGCGCCGCCGCCTGCGCGGGGTCGGGCAGCAGGTCGTCACCGGTGGGCAGGTGGACGCTCCGCACGCCCTCCATGTCGAGCCACATCTTGTGGTTGAAATAGAAGGGCAGGGGCAGGATCACCTCGTCGCCCGCACCCGCCAGCGTCGACATCGCCGCGGTGAACGCCTGGTTGCAGCCCGCCGTCACGGCGACCTGCGCCGCCCGGATCTCGCCACCGTAGGCAGCGGACCATTGCGCCGCCAGTTCCTCGCGCAACTCCGGCAGGCCGAGGACCGGGCCATAGAGATGCGAAGCGGGGTTCTCGAGCAGGGCTTCGGCCATGGCGCGCGCAAGCGGCTCGGGCGGGGGATCGACCGGGGCGGCCTGGCTGAGGTTGATCAGCGGCCTGTCCTCGGCAAAGGCCTTGCCTGCGATCCAGCGCCGCGCCTCCATCACCGGGGGCGGAAAGGTCCGGGTATAGGTCGGATTGATCGGCTGCATCGCGGCGCTCCCCTGTCACGGGGACCACGCCCCATCTTCATCCTTCAAATATGGCCGCCGGAGGCATCCGCCACCAGCCTCGGGCGCACCGCCGGGACGCAGGAGCGCGGACCGCCGCCACGGGCGCAAATCCCTTGCAAGGGATTTGCCGATCGCTTGCAAGCGATCGTGTCAGCCTCTTGCAAGAGGCTGATGCAATCCTTGCAAGGATCGCGCGCCGTCCTCAGAACGGGATCTCGTCGTCGACGTCGCCGCCGCCACCGAAGCCGCCACCACCGTAGCTGCCGCCACGGTCATCGGGGTAGCCGCCGCCACCGCCGCCGCGGTCGTCGCCATAGCCACCGCCGCCACCGCCGCCGTAACCGCCGCCACCGCCATAGGAGCCGCCGCCGCCGCCGCCGTCGCGGCTGTCGAGGAAGGTCAGTTCACCCGCGTAGGGGCGCAGCACCACCTCGGTGGAGTAGCGGTCCTGGCCGGACTGGTCCTGCCATTTCCGCGTCTCGAGCTTGCCCTCGATATAGACCTTCGATCCCTTGCGCAGGTATTGCTCGGCCAGCCGTGCCAGCGCCTCGTTGAAGATCGCAACGGAATGCCATTCGGTCCGCTCGCGGCGCTCGCCGGTGTTGCGGTCCTTCCAGGTTTCCGAGGTCGCAATGCGCAGGTTGCAGACCTTGCCGCCGTTCTGGAACGACCGCACCTCGGGGTCGCGGCCCAGGTTGCCGATCAGGATGACCTTGTTGACGGATCCGGCCATGTCTCGTTTCTCCCCGGTCTTGGCTGTCCAGTCGCCGCGCCCGGAGACGAGTCATCGGGCCGGCGCGTGACGCTTAGATCATCCCATCCTGGTCAAGAAAAGGTTAATCCGGACCCTCGGCTGGCCCCGCGGCGCTGCGCACTGGAAATTTTCGCCGGTCGGCCTTATTGATGCGGGGTCACGTCGCGTCCGGACCTTGCCGCATGATGATCCGAACCAGCCCCGCCGCGGCCCTTCTCGCCGCCCTCTGCCTGGGCCTGCCCGCAGCGCCTGCGGCGGCCGACCCGATGGCGCGGTTCGACCGCGCCTTGGGCGTGCTCGACAGCCGGGCTTCCTCGCAATACGCGGCCTCGGCCCGGTTGCGGCCCGATTACGACCCCGACGCCCCCGCGGTGCCGGTGTTCGGCGGCGGCTATACCGGCCCCTGGCTCGAGGTCGCGCGCGCCGCGGCGCGCCGACATGGCATTCCCGAAGACCTGTTCCTGCGCCTTGTGCAGCAGGAATCGGGCTGGAACCCCGAGGCGGTCAGCCATGCGGGCGCGATCGGGCTGGCGCAGCTGATGCCGGGCACTGCCGAGCTTCTGGGCGTCGATCCGCATGATCCGACCCAGAACCTCGAGGCCGGGGCGCGCTACCTCGCCATGCAATACCGTGCCTTCCGCCGCTGGGACCATGCGCTTGCGGCCTATAACGCCGGCCCCGAGGCGGTGCGGCGGCATGGCGGCATCCCGCCCTATGCCGAGACGCAGGATTACGTGCGCATCATCCTCGGGTCGGGCTGAGGCCGGGACGGCGTCCGGTCAGGGCGCGTCGGGAACATCCGCTCCGAGTGCCACCAGCCGCGCCTTGAGCGCCGGGGCGCGTGTATCCCCGGCTTCCAGGGCAAAGACGAAGGCATGGGTCAGGTAAAAGGCCGCCGCCGTGCCCGCGGCGGTTTCTGCGGCCTCGGCATAAAGCCCGATCAGCGCGGCACGGTCGCCCCGCGCATGGGCGGCCAGCAGCGCCGCGTCGAGGGCCGCACGCACAGGGTCCGCCGCGCCCGGCGGCGCGACCACGGCCGCGGCAAGGGCCTGCGGGGCAGGGGCGCTCATGCCGCGCCTCCGTGCTCCGGGGTGTCTTCCATCGCGGCCATGCGCGAGGCGACCCAGGCGTGGAAGCAATGGGTCGGCCCGTCCATCGCCGGGCTGAAGCGGCCGCCGTCGAAGCCCGAGGCGAAGCGACCGCGCTGCATCCCCTCGACGACGAAGATGTCCTCGATGAACACCGATTTCCACTGCGTCGCGTTCTTGGCGCGCAGCGTCTCGTCGGTCTTCGGCGTGGCATAGTAGATGTGGATATGCTCTCGCGTGAAGTTATGCGCCACCGGCTCGAGGATGATCGCGAAGGCATGGTCGCGGTGAACGCCCAGCAGGACGTTGGGATAAAGCGCCACGTATTCCGCGCCGGTGTCCCATGTCTCGGACAGGCCGGGGAAATCCGGAAAGGTCTCTTCCATCGTGCCGCGGAGTTGGCGGTAGACGTAGCTGCCCTGCCCGGAATAGGCCCCCGGCGCCTCGATATGGTAATGATCCTCGAGCCGCGAATAGCTGTTCAGGCCGGGATGCACCCAGGGCAGGTGGTAGCTTTCGCAATAGTTCTCGACCGCGAGCTTCCAGTTCGTCTGCACCTCGAGCGTGAACGTGCTGTCGGGGCCGCCGTGATACATCGGCTGGTCGAACTCGGCCCAGCGGGCGATCAGGTCGGCGTGGATCTCTTCGAAGGGGGCGGCGTCGCCCGAGAGGTTCACGAAGACCACGTCGCGCCAGACATGCATCCGCACCGGCGCGAGCCCCAGCGTGGCGCGGTCGATGCCCGGATGCGCGTTCTGCCCCGGCCCGCCGACATGGGGCGTGGCGACAAGGCGGCCGTCCTTGGCATAGCACCAGCTGTGGTAGGGGCAGCGGATCGCGCCCTCGATCTTGCGCGGTTCCTCGACCAGGATCATGCCGCGGTGGCGGCAGATGTTGTAGAAGACGCGGATCGCGCCCTGATCGTCGCGCAGCAGCAGGAGCGGCTGGCCGAGGAAGCTGATCGGCTTGGCGTCACCCGGTTCGGGCACTTCTGCGCCGACGGCGATGGCCGACCAGGTCGTCTCGAGGCAGGCGCGGTTCTCGGCGGCGATGGTGGCGGGGTCGATGTAATGCGCGTTGGGCAGGCCGTGGGCGCGCTCGATCGGGGCGAGGACATCGGCAAGCGCCGAGGGGCGATGATCTTCGGGCATGATCGGGGCTCCGCGCAGGGTTGGATCTGCGCCATCCTTGGCCCACGCGGGCGGATGGTCTTGCACGAAGGCGACATCATGCGGTCCGGCAAAGACCTTCCCGCGCGTTGCGCGGGCCGGGGGGCGCGATCCTTCGTACGAAGGATCGCAGATTGCGAAAATTCGTACTAATTTTCGCTCAGACGCCGCGCGCGATGGCGGCGACGCCGGTGCGCGCCAGGCGCACCTCGCCGAGCGGGCGCATCAGCTCGCAGAAGGCGTCGACCTTTTCGGGCGTGCCGGTGATCTCGAAGACGAAGCTCGAGAGCGTCGAGTCGACCACGTTGGCGCGGAAGATCTCGGCGATGCGCAGCGCCTCGACCCGGTGCTCGCCCTTGGCGATGACCTTGATCAGCGCCAGTTCGCGGCTGACGAAGGGCCCCTCGACGGTCAGGTCCTGCACCTCGTGGACGGGCACCATGCGCTCGAGCTGCATCTTGATCTGGTTGATGACCTGCGGCGTGCCGCTGGTCACGATGGTGATGCGCGAGCGGCGGCCTGTGTGGTCGACCTCGGCCACGGTCAGGCTTTCGATGTTGTAGCCGCGGCCCGAGAACAGGCCGATCACGCGTGCGAGCACGCCCGGTTCGTTCTCCACCAGCACGGCGAGCGTGTGGGTTTCCACCACGTCGGACATGTGGCTGCGGAGATCGTAGGCGGAGTGGCTCGACGAGCCCTTTTCGATGTTGAGCGGCGACATGGGCGGTCCCTGGCATGAAATCGGCCCGCCCGACATAGCCGGGCGGGCCGCGATGGGAAAGGGCCTAATCGGCCTTATTCTGCGGGTGTCGCGTCCTTGGTGACCGCGTGTTCCGACCGAAGGCCCATGATGATGCACACACACAGCACCAGCAGAACGATCGTGAAGGGCAGGCCGGTCGAGATCACCATCGCCTGCAGCGAGGCAAGCCCGCCCCCGATCAGGAGCGCGATGGCGACAAGCCCCTCGAAGCTGCACCAGAAGACCCGCTGCGGCACCGGCGCGTCGATCTTGCCGCCCGCGGTGATCGTGTCGATCACGAGGCTGCCGCTGTCCGAGGAGGTGACGAAGAACACGATCACCAGCACGATCCCCACGGTCGAGGTGATCGCCGCCAAGGGCAGGCTTTCGAGCATCGCGAAGAGCGACAGCTCGGGGCTGTAGGTCTCGATCACGTTGGCCAAGACCGCCGAGCTGCCGGGATTGTTGACCATGTCGTTGATCGCGGCGCCGCCGAAGACGGCCATCCACAGGATGCAGACGAGCGAGGGGATGATCAGCACGCAGGTGATGAATTCGCGCACCGTGCGGCCGCGGCTGCCGCGGGCGATGAACATGCCGACGAAGGGTGACCAGCTGATCCACCAGGCCCAGTAGAAGGCCGTCCAGCCCTCGCGGTAGCCGTCATCTTCGCGCCCGAAGGGCATCGAGAGCGGGATCACCTCTTGCGCATAGGCGACGAGGCCGCGGCCGAACTCGGTCAGGATGGTGGCCGCACCCGCGGCGAACAGCACGAACAGGAGCAGCAGCACCGCCAGCCCCATGTTGATCTCGGACAGCACCTTGACCCCGCCGTCGAGGCCACGGAGGACCGAGACGAGCGCGATCGCCGTGATGCCGATGATCAGGATCACCTGCACCGTCGTGGAATTGGTGATGCCATAGACATGCTCCAGCCCCGCGTTCGCCTGCTGCGCGCCGAGGCCGAGCGAGGTGGCGAGACCGAAGAGCGTGGCGAAGACCGCGATGATGTCGATCAGGTGGCCCCACCAGCCCCAGACGCGCTCGCCCAGGATCGGGTAGAAGGCCGAGCGGATCGAAAGCGGCAGGCCCTTGTTGTAGGTGAAAAGCGCGAGGGCCAGCGCCACCACGGCATAGATCGCCCAAGGGTGCAGCGCCCAGTGGTAGGAGGTGGCGGCCAGCGCCATCCGGCGCGCTTCCTCGACATTGGCGGCGATCAGCGCGCCGTTCTCGTCGAAGGGGCGCACGGTGCCGAGCGGGGCATCGCCCCAGGGCGTGCCGAAGTAATAGGCCGGTTCCAGCACGCCGAAGAACATGAGGCCAATGCCCATGCCCGCGGCAAAGAGCATGGCGAACCAACCCGCGTAGGAATAATCGGGCGTGGCATCCGCGCCGCCGAGCCGGACCTTGCCCACCGGCAGCACGATGAGCGCGAGGCAGAACAGCACGAAGATGTTGGCCGCCGACAGGAAGAACCAGTCGAAGCTCGAGGTCAGGGCCGGGCGCAGCCAGCCGAAGAACTCGGCCGCCTGTCCGGGCGCGAGCAGGGCATAGGCCACGAAGGCCACCACCGACATCGCCGAAATGGCGAAGACGGGATTGTGGATGTCAAAGCCGAACGGCCCGAGGTTGCCCTCGATATTGTCCTGCCCGATGTCGTAGTCGGTTTCGATCAGGTCGACCTCGCCCTCCGGCTCGGGGATGCCCTGGTCTGCTGAGGTGTCTGTCATGCGCGTATCCTTTGTTCTCTGGATGGGGATGCGGGGTGCGCGCGCCGCCTGTCAGGCGCGCACCAGCATCACCGAGACGTCGGTGTGCGTGGCGATCCGGCCGCCGTGGCTGCCGAGGTCGAAGGTTCGGGGGATGTGAGACCCCATCACCACCAGGTCCGCGCCGATCTCGTGGACGGCGTCTTCGAGCTTGCGGTCCAGCTCGACCGCCGGGTCATGGGCGGTGACGGCATGCGAGGCGACCTCGGCCACGCCGTTCACTTCGGCCTGCACGGCGGCGAATTTCGCCAGTTTCGCGGCAAACTCCTGCGGCGTGTGGGCGACGGAACTGGGCTGACCCGAGGTGACGCCCACGTAGGTCACGCGGGCCCCGTAATGCCCGGCGAGATCCGCCGCGGCCCTGAGCGCCGTTTCAAGCTTGTCGGTGTGGCCCAGATCGACCGGCACCATGATGTGTTGGAACACGTGCCCCTCCTTTGCGTTGTTTCGGTTCATCCGACGCATCGGGAGGACATCCGCCCTGCCGATCGCGGCGCGGACGGCAAACGAATGCCCAAATGCGACAACTAAAGTGTCGCAAAAAGGCTAACAGACATGGCTTGGGTTGCAAGGCCCCGATCCACTTCGCCTGTGGTCACGCACGGGTGGGGCAAGGTTTCCTTGCGCTATCAGGGGGTTGCAAAGGAAAAGGGCGGGGTGCCTGCCGCGCCCCGCCCCGTTTCATCCTGTTGTGCGCCGGAGGACCGTCAGACGAGGACGCCGCCCTCGGCGCCGATCACGCCCTGCGTCTCGGCCTCGCCCAGCAGCATCTCGTTATGCGCCTTGCCCGAGGGGATCATCGGGAAGCAGTTCTCGTGCTTCTCGCCCAGGCAGTCGAAGATGACGGGGCCGTCATACTCCAGCATCTCCATGATCGCGTCGTCGAGATCCTTGGGATCCTTGCACAGGATGCCCTTGGCTCCGAAGGCCTCGGCCAGCTTGACGAAATCGGGCAGCGCCTCGGACCAGCTGTGGGAATACCGCTCGCCGTGCAGCAGCTCCTGCCACTGGCGGACCATGCCGAGGCGTTCGTTGTTGAGGATGAACTGCTTGACGGGCAGGCGATACTGCACCGCGGTGCCCATCTCCTGCATGTTCATCAGCCACGAAGCCTCGCCCGCGACGTTGATCACCAGCGCGTCGGGGTGGGCCACCTGCACGCCGATGGAGGCGGGCGTGCCGTAGCCCATGGTGCCGAGGCCGCCCGAGGTCATCCAGCGGTTCGGATCCTCGAAACCGAGATATTGCGCGGCCCACATCTGGTGCTGGCCGACCTCGGTGGTGATGTAGCGGTCGCGGCCCTTGGTCAGCGCCTCGAGCCGTTCCAGCGCGTATTGCGGCTTGATGGTGGCCTGCGAGGGTTTGTAGGACAGGCAGCGCACCTCGCGCCACTCCTCGATCCGGGCCCACCATGCCTTGAGCGCGGCGGAGTTGGTCTTGCGCCCGCGCGCCTTCCAGATGCGCAGCATGTCCTCGAGCACATGGGCCACGTCGCCGATGATCGGGAAATCGGCGTGGATCACCTTGTTGATCGAGGAGGGGTCGATGTCGATATGCGCCTTCTGCGAGCCGGGGCTGAAATCGGCGATCCGGCCGGTGATCCGGTCGTCGAAACGCGCGCCGATGTTGATCATCAGGTCGCAGCCATGCATCGCCAAATTGGCCTCGTAGAGGCCGTGCATCCCCAGCATCCCCAGCCATTTGTCGCCCGAGGCCGGGTAGCTGCCAAGCCCCATCAGCGTGGAGGTGATCGGAAAGCCCGTCGCCTCGACCAGTTCGCGCAGGAGCGCGCTGGCGTTCGGGCCGGAGTTGATCACGCCGCCACCGGTGTAGAACACCGGGCGCTCGGCCTGTTCCATCGCCGCGACCAGCGCCTCGATCATCTCGGGGTCGCCCTTGAGGCGGGGCTGGTAATGGCCGACCGAGGCCTTGGGTTTTTCGGTGTAGCTGCCGGTGGCGAATTGCACGTCCTTGGGAATGTCGATCAGGACGGGACCGGGGCGGCCCTGCGTGGCGATGTGGAAGGCCTCGTGGATCGTGCCCGACAGGCGGTCGGTGTCCTTCACCAGCCAGTTCATCTTGGTGCAGGGGCGGGTGATGCCGACGGTGTCGGCCTCCTGGAAGGCGTCCGAGCCGATCATGAAGGTCGGAACCTGCCCGGTCAGCACGACCAGCGGGATCGAATCCATCAGCGCATCCACAAGCCCCGTGACCGCGTTGGTCGCGCCGGGCCCCGAGGTCACCAGCACCACGCCCGGCTTGCCGGTCGAGCGGGCATAGCCCTCGGCGGCATGGACCGCGCCCTGTTCGTGGCGCACGAGGATGTGGCGGATGTCGTTTTGCTGGAAGATCTCGTCATAGATCGGAAGCACGGCGCCGCCGGGATACCCGAATACGACCTCGACACCCTGTTCCTTCAGGGCCTCGACCACCATCTTCGC
>JAOARA010000327.1 GCA_025211115.1 Roseicyclus sp.
CCTCCCTCCCCCCTTTCCGCCTTCCTCCCCGCCCGCTCCTTCTCCGTATCCCCCCACTCCGGCATCCGCTGCCGCGCCTGCCAGTTCTCCTTGAAGGGCTCCACCGTCTCCTCCCCGTGCAGGAGCCCCGCCAGCTTCGCATGCATGAAGGCGCGCAGCACGTCGTTCATCCGCGGCTGATACCCCGGCCCCATCGAGCGGAACCATTTCACCACGTCCGCATCCACCCGAAGCGTCAGCCGGATCTTGTCGCGCTCGCGGCGCGTGGCGATGTCGTGCCATTCGGTCGGGATGCGCTGGTCCAGCCAGATGCGCTGGTGCATGTCCCATTCGAAGCGCCTCAGCGCGTCGACCATGTAATAGTGATGCTCCCGCTGGCGTGGGCCCAGCGGTTTGTCCGACATCTCCATGCCAGCCCCCGTCTCGATCTGGAAAACGGGGGCAGTCTGGCGTGGTCGGGTTAAGAAATCCTGAGCCTCCGCGCGTCTGCACGGGGTGTGTACGGGATGTGCACGGGGTGTGACGGGGTCGCATCGGGGCCGCCGCGACAATTCCGGCCGCATGTCGATAAGCCGCCCGCTCCGGGTTGAGAGGAACGGTGCGGCGGTCCATATCTTTCGCAACGCGACTTGCAACCGAGGTTCTCCATGCTCCTGCCCTTTCCCGCCGCCCTGCCCCGCGATGCCGCCACCGACGCCGGGGGCGCGCCGCTGGGCGATCTGCCGGTCTGGGACCTGACCGACCTCTACGCCGCGCCCGACGCGCCCGAACTGACCGCGGACCTGCAGTGGCTCGAGACGGAATGCGCCGCTTTTTCAAGCGATTACGAGGGCAAGCTGGCCGATCTGGACACCGCCGGGATGCTGGCGTGCATCACCCGCTACGAGAAGATCGACGTGGTGGCGGGGCGGATCATGTCCTATGCCGGGCTGCGCTACTACCAGCACACGACGGATCCCGCGCGGGCCAAGTTCATGTCCGACATGCAGGATCGCATCACCGGCTACACCACGCCGCTGGTCTTCTTCAGCCTCGAGTTCAACCGCATCCCCGACGACCGCTACGCGGCCGTTTTCGGCGGCGACCCGGCGCTCGCGCGCTACAAGCCGGTCTTCGACCGGATGCGGGCGATGAAGCCCTACCAGCTGTCCGATGAGCTGGAGAAATTCCTGCACGATCAGTCGGTTGTGGGGGCGTCCGCGTGGAACAAGCTGTTCGACGAGACCATCGCGGGGATGGCGTTCGACGTCGACGGCGAGCGCATGGGGATCGAGGCCACGCTGAACCTGCTCACCGAACAGGACCGCGCCCAGCGCGAGGCGGGCGCGCGGGCGCTGGCCGAGGGGTTCGCCGAGAAGCTGCCGCTGTTCGCGCGGGTCCACAACACGCTGGCCAAGGAAAAGGAGATCTCCGACCGCTGGCGCAAGCTGCCCAGCCCGCAGATGGGGCGGCACCTGTCGAACCATGTCGAGCCCGAGGTGGTCGAGGCGCTGCGCAATGCCGTGGTCGCGGCCTATCCGCGGCTGTCGCATCGGTATTATGCCTTGAAGGCCAAGTGGTTGGGGCTGGACACGCTGCAGGTCTGGGACCGCAACGCGCCCCTGCCGATGGAACAGACCAAGGTCTTCGGCTGGGAGGAGGCGCGCAAACTCGTGTCGGAGGCCTATGCCGGGTTCGATCCGAAGATGGCCGAGCTGGCCGAACCCTTCTTCACCGACGGCTGGATCGACGCGGGCGTGAAGGAGGGCAAGGCACCCGGCGCCTTCGCGCATCCCACCGTCGCCGATGTCCACCCCTATGTCATGCTCAACTACCTCGGCAAACCGCGGGACGTGATGACGCTGGCGCATGAGCTGGGCCATGGCGTCCACCAGCGGCTTGCCGCGGGCCAGGGCGAGCTTTTGTCCTCAACCCCCCTGACCTTGGCCGAAACCGCCAGTGTCTTCGGCGAGATGCTGACCTTCCGCAAGATGCTGGCCGAAGCCAAGGACGATGCCGCGCGCAAGGTTCTGCTGGCGGGCAAGGTCGAGGACATGATCAACACGGTCGTGCGCCAGATCGCCTTCTACGATTTCGAGTGCAAGCTGCACGAGGCGCGCCGCGGCGGAGAGCTGACGCCGGATGACATCAACGCGCTGTGGATGAGCGTGCAGGCCGAAAGCCTCGGGCCGGTCTTCGAGTTCATGGAGGGCTACGAGACCTTCTGGGCCTATATCCCGCATTTCGTCCACTCGCCCTTCTACGTCTATGCCTATGCCTTCGGCGACGGCCTCGTGAACGCGCTTTACGCCGTTTACGAAGAGGGTGAGCCGGGCTTCCAGGAGAAGTATTTCGAGATGCTCAAGGCGGGCGGCTCGAAGCATCACAAGGAGCTGCTCGCGCCCTTCGGCCTCGATGCCTCGGACCCGGCCTTCTGGGACAAGGGCCTGTCGATGATCGAGGGGCTGATCGACGAGCTGGAGGCGATGGAGGGGTGAAGATCACCCTTGCGCCGCTCGGGCCGGGCGACCTGCCGCGGGTGGCGCATATCCGGGTGGCCCCGGAACCGGAGGTCTTCGCCGGAACGGTGGCGGAGGCCTTCACCGAGGCGTTCGAGACAGCCCCCGTCCGCTTCGACCTGCATGTGATCGAGGCGGACGGGCAGGCCGTGGGCCTGTTCAAGATCGACCGCGACTATCGGCAAACCATCCCCATCGCGGCACCCGGCGCGCTGGGGCTGCGCGCCTTCATGATCGACCGCGCGCGGCAGGGCCAAGGCATCGCCACCGCGGCGGTGCGGGCCCTGCCCGCCTACCTGTCACGGCATTATCCCGACGCGCGGGGGGTGGAGCTGACGGTGAACCACGCCAATGGCGCGGCGCGGGCGTGCTACCTGAAGGGCGGCTATGCTGATACCGGGCAGGATTGGCTGGAGGGGCGCGCGGGGCCGCAGGACATGCTCAGGATGGACTTGCGGGGGGCAGCCGGATCGCGCTGGGGCGCGTGGCGGATGCGGGCCAAGCGGGTGCTTGTCTGGGTGCGGCAACGCGTGCCGCCGGGGCTGCGGCTGCTGCTCGGGCTTCTCCTGATGATCGGCGGCGTCTTCGCCTTCCTGCCGGTGCTGGGGCTGTGGATGCTGCC
>JAOARA010000328.1 GCA_025211115.1 Roseicyclus sp.
TCCGAATGTCGGCGCGGCGCTGTTCGTCGGGCTGGGCTGCGAGGTGATGCAGATCGCCCGGATGAAGGCGATGTTCGACGACGGCCGCGACACGCGGTTTCACGGCCTGACGATCCAGGACAGTGGCGGCACGCTCGACACCGTCGCCCGGATCGTGGCCGAGGTGCAGAGGCTCCTGCCGCTGGTCAACGAGACGCGGCGCAGCCCCGCGCCCCTCTCGGCCCTCAAGGTGGCGCTGCAATGCGGCGGCTCGGACGGCTATTCCGGGATCACCGCCAACCCCGCGCTGGGCGTGGCCAGCGACCTGCTGGCCGGGCATGGTGCGCCCGCGATCCTTGCCGAAACGCCCGAGATCTACGGGGCCGAGAACCTTCTTCTCGACCGCGCCCGCTCGGCCGAGGTGGCGGAGAAGCTGGTCGCCCGGCTCAAATGGTGGGAGAGCTATGTCGCGGTCAACGGCGGCTCGCTCGACAACAACCCCACGCCCGGCAACAAGGCGGGGGGGCTGACCACGATCCTCGAGAAGTCGCTCGGCGCCGTGGCCAAGGGCGGCTCGACGCCGCTGAACGACGTGGTCGCCTACGGGGAAACGGTCGCGGCCCCCGGCCTCGTCTTCATGGACACCCCCGGCTACGACCCGGTGTCGGTGACGGGCCAGATCGCGGGTGGCGCGCAGATCGTGGTCTTCACCACGGGCCGCGGATCGGCCTTCGGCTCGAAGCCCGCGCCGACCCTCAAGCTCGCCACCAACGGGCGGCTCTACGAGGCGATGCGCGGGGACATGGACCTCGATTGCAGCGACATCCTCGACCGCGGCGTCGGCATCGCCGCGAAGGGGGCCGAGATCCTCGACCTGATCGTCGCCACCGCCTCGGGCCAGCCCACGCGCAGCGAGGCGCTGGGCCTCGGCGACAACGAATTCGTGCCCTGGCAGATCGGCGCGGTCATGTGACGGGCGGCGCGTCCGCCCGGTCTGGGCGGCTGTGCCGCGATCGCCTCATGCGCCGTGCGGCCTTGCGCCGTTGACCGGGCCATTGGTTTGGCGCGGCACCCGGATCGCTGCGTGGTCGTGGCCTGCCGCCGGATGCCTCGAGGGGATGTCAGGGCCGGACGGAAACCGGATCGAACGTGATCTGCACCTTGACCGAACGGCTGCGGTCCGAGGCCGCCGCGATGGCCTCGTCCGCGCGCTCGAGGGGATAGCTTGCGGTCACCATGCGCTCCAGCGGCAGGTCGCCCGCGTTGATCGTGGCGACGGCCTCGGCGAATTCGTGATGGAAGCGGTGCGTGCCCACGAAGGCGATTTCCTTGCCGACCAGCAGGTTGACCGGGATGGGGATATCGCCGGCGACACCGACCTGAACGACCGTGCCCATGGGGCGGACGGCCGTTATCGCCTGCCGCACGGCTGAGGGGGCGGCCGAACATTCGAAGGCCACGTCGAACAGGCCCTTGTCGGCAAGCCACGGGTCCAGGGCGCCGGCCTCGGTGGCGACGTTCAGCGTGTGCGTCGCGCCCATGTCACGGGCGACCGCGAGCGTCGCGTCCTGAATGTCGGTGACCACGACCTCGGCCGCGCCGGCACGCCGGGCCAGCGCGGCACATAGCGTGCCGATGGGCCCTGCACCGGTCACCAGCACACGCTTGCCGTCCAGCGAACCGCCGATGGCCTCGGCCCGGTGGCGCGCGCGCAGGCAGACCGCCAGCGGTTCGGCGCAGGCCGCCGCGGCGGGGCTGACACCGGGGGCGATCTTGTGGCATTGCCCGGCCCCGAGCGTCAGGCGGTCGCGGAACAGGCCCTGTTCGTGGGGAAAGCGCAGCGCCGAGCCCTTGAACCGCATCTCGAGGCAATGCTGGAAGGCCCCTTCGCGGCAGAAGCGGCAGGTGCCGCAGGGATGGCTGGGGTTCAGGGCGACGCGGTCGCCGACGGCCAGCCCGTCGACACCGTCGCCAAGGTCGACGACCATGCCCGCGGCCTCGTGACCGAGGATGATCGGCTCGCGCACGCGGATCGGTCCGAAGCCGCCATCCGCCCAGTAATGCAGGTCCGACCCGCAGATGCCGCCGGCCTCGACGGCGACAAGGACCTCGCCGGCGGCGGGGGCGTCGAGGTCGCGTGTTTCGATGCGCAGATCACGCTGGCCATACAGGCGGCAGACTCGGGTTTGCATGGGGCCTCTTACGGGGGCAGGAGGGAGGGCAGCCAGGTCGCCAGGGGCGGGACGTAGGAGACCGCGAGGAACACAAGGATGTTGGTGAAGAGGAAGGGCATGCTCGCCACCACGACCGGCCCGAGCGGCACCCGTGCGATGCTCGAGCACACGAACAGGCAGACCCCGACTGGGGGCGTCGTCAGCCCGATCATCAGGTTCAGCACCGCGAAGGTGGCGAAGTGCAGCGGGTCGACGCCGACGGCCGTGGCCAGCGACAGCAGCGGCACGAACAGGATGATCAGCGCGGCGATGGTTTCCATGAACATGCCGACGAAGAGCAGCAGCAGGTTGATCATCAGGATCACGAGGATCCGGCTGTCCGTGACCGACAGCACCGCCTGGGCGATCATCTGGGGAATGTGCTCGGACACGAGGATCCAGCCGAAGACACTGGCGAACCCCACGAGCGCAAGGATGCCGGCGGATGCGACGGCGCTGTCGACCACGATGGCGGGCACGGCCCGCAGCGGAAGTTCGCGGTAGACGAACGCCCCCACCACGAAGGCGTAGACGCAGGCGACGATGGCCGTCTCCGTCGGGGTGGCGAAGCCGGACAGAAGGCCGTAGATGATCAGGAAGGTCATGGCCAGCGCCCAGAAGGCCCCGGCAAAGGACCGGGCGACCTCGCCCACGCCCTGCCAGGCCCGGTAGGGGAAATTCCGGCGCCGCGAGATCACGTAGCAGGTGACCATCATCGCAAGCCCCATGAGGATACCGGGCACCGCCCCGGCCAGGAACATCCGGCCGACGGACACGCCGCTCAACGCGCCGACGATGATCATGGGCACCGAGGGCGGGATGATCGGCCCGACGGTCGATGACGCGGCGGTCACGGCGGCCGAGAAATCGGCCGGGTAGCCCGCCTTCTTCATGCCGGGGATCATGACGCCGCCGATCGAGGCCGCATCCGCGACGGCGGTGCCGGTGACGCCGCCGAACAGCATCGAGGCGGCGATGTTGGTCAGGCCGAGCCCGCCGCGGACCCAGCCGACCAGCGAGTTGGCGAAGCGGATGATCCGGTTGGTGATGCCGCCGCGGTTCATCAGGTTGCCTGCGAGGATGAAGCCGGGGATCGACAGCAGCACGAACACGTCCATGCCGGCATACATCTTCTGCGGGATGACCACGATCGGCAGGCCCGCGTAAAGGATGTAGGCCAGCGAGGACAGGCCAAGCGTGATGGCGACGGGAATCCCGAGGGTCAGGCCCCCGATGAACACCGTCAGCAGGATCGCAACATCCATCCCGTCACTCCTCTTCGGCCTTGTGCGGGGTGCCGTCATCGGACCCGGCCAACATGCCGACGACCCTCAGAAGGCCGAACACCGCCAGCCCGGCCAGCATCAGCCAGACGGAAAGGAAGATGTAGTTCATGCGGATGCCCAGGGCGGGCGAGGTCTGCATGTGCCCGATCGACACGTAGCGCCAGGCGTAGGACAGCAGGAACAGGCCGAGGGCGCCCGTGGCCAGTCCAGACAGCAGCCGGAGCGGCCAGGGCAGGCGGCCCGGAAGCTACTCGGAAATGACATCGGCATTGACCAGGTCGCCCGAGCGGAACGCGAGCCCCGCGCCGAAGGCGACGAGGTAGAGCAGCGCGTAGCGCGTAAGCTCCTCCGACCAGACGGGGGAGCGCCCGACCGTGCGCCCGACGACCTGGATCAGGACCGCCGCGATCAGGACCGCGAAGGCCAGCCCCGTCCCGAGCCGGGCCAGGACCACGATGATCCCGACAAGTCGTGATACGAATGCCATGATGTAGCCCCCTTGCCATCCGAAACGGGCGCCGCTGGTCCGCGGCGCCCGCCCCTGGTCCTTGCAGGCGTGGTTATTCGCCGAACAGCGAGGCCACGATCGGACGGATCTCGTCGCTCACGTTTGCCAGAACCGCGTCGCGGGCGGCCGCGGCATAGGCTGCGCCATCGACCTCCACGAAGGTCATACCGTTCTCCTCGAGGAAGGCGCGGTCTTCGGCGAGGCTCTGCTCGAAGAGGTCGCGCTCATAGGCCTGGGCACGGGCGGCGGCTTCCATGACGGCGGCCTGGTCCTCCTCGCTCAGCGACTGCCAGGTGCTTTCGGCCAGCGCGAGGTAGATCCACGACCGGACGTGTTCGGTCAGGTTCACGTGGCTCTGGACCTCGTAGAAGCTTGCCGAACGGATCAGCGCCAGCGGGTTTTCCTGCGACTCGATGGTGCCGTTCTGCAGCGAGGTGAACACTTCCGAGAAGGCCATCGGTCCGGGGGCTGCGCCAAGGGCGGACCACACGTCGATGAACAGCGGCACGTTCGGCACGCGCATCCGCAGGCCGTTCAGGTCGTCCGGCGTCGGGATCGCGCGGTTCGACGTCAGGTTGCGCGGGCCGCGTGCGAAATACGCGACCGGGCGGATCTGGGCATTCTCGATGATCTGCGCCTCGATCTGGTCCCCGATTTCGCCCGATGCGACCTCGTCCATGTGCTCGGTCGCCCGATAGGCGTAGGGCACCGCCAGCAGGGCCGCCATCGGCGCCCAGTTCTGCAGGCTTTCGCCGGTGATCGTCATGTCGACAGTGCCGAGCTGCATGCCGTTCAGCAGGTCCATCTCGGTGCCGATCGACGAGTTCGGGAAGACCTCGACGGCGATCCGGCCGTCGGTCAGCGACGAAAGTTCCTCGGCGAAGCGCACGGCCGCAAGGTGCCACGAGTTCGTCTCGTTGGCGAGGTGACCCAGGCGCAGCGTGCGCTCCTGGGCCGCAGCGCCGGTGGCAACCGTGGCAAGCAGTGCGCCGGCCGCCAGGAGTTTGGTCAGGGTGGTGGTGACAGACATCGAATCCTCCCAGGTTCTGTCAGGTATTCTCCGCTGGACGCGGAGCTTCGAAGTAATCCGGCATTGCTGCCTGGATCCTTGGGAGATCGTCGAGGATCCCCCGCAGGTGGGTCCGCATGGCGGCTTCGGCAGTGTCGGCACGTCCCGAGGCGATCGCCTCGACGATGGCCGCGTGCTGGCCGATCAGCCGTTCAAGCGGAAACCGAACGGTTGAAAGCTGGCGGACCCTGTCCATCTGGCTTTTCATCCCCTCGATCACCGTCCATCCGAAGGGCCGGCCTGCGGCCTCGGCGAGGGTGCGGTGAAACCGGTCGTCGAGCGGGATGAAATCCGATGGGTCGCCCCCGATGACCTGCCGCTGCGCGACGATCTGCTGGCGCAGGTCATCCACGAGGGCCCGGTCGGGGGTGGCGGCAATGAGGGTGACGATGTCGGCCTCGATCGCTTCACGCACGAACCGTGCATCCTGCACGGCGGCCACGACGATCTTGCGAACGAAGGTGCCGCGCTGGGGGCGGACCTCGACGAGATCCTCGTCGGCCAGTTTTATGAAGGCTTCGCGCACCGGCTGGCGGCTGACGCCGTAAAGGGCGGCCACCTCGGCCTCGGAGATCCGGGTGCCGGGCGGCAGTTCGCTGGTGATGATGCGGTGGCGCAGAATGCTCAGGACCTGCGGGCCGACGGGACGGGCCGGGTCGACCTGGGGCCGGGAAAGCTCTGCGCGCTGCAAACTCATCGTGCCGTCTCCTTCACGGCCTCGACCATCTGCCATACCACCATACTAGTCAACAAATTTATTGACTATCCGCTGCGACCAACGGAAAAACGGGGCCATACCAAGAGTAAGGGGATCGCATGCGACAGACGTGGCGTTGGTTCGGGCCGAAAGACCAGGTGTCGGTTGACGACATGCTTCAGGCGGGTGTTCAGGGTGTCGTCTCGGCGCTGCACCACATGCCCACCGGCGCGGTATGGGGACCGGAGGACATCGCCGAACGCCAGCGCCAGATCGCCACGATGAAGGACGGCACGCCGTCGGGGATCACGTGGCAGGTGGTCGAGAGCCTGCCTGTCAGCGAGGACATCAAGAAGCAGAAGGGCGACTGGCGCGCCCATGTCGAGAACTGGAAGACCAGCCTGCACCACCTTGCGGATGCCGGGATCGAGGTGATCTGCTACAACTTCATGCCGGTTCTGGACTGGACCCGGACCGACCTGGCGTGGCGCAGGCCCAGCGGGGCGACCTGCATGCGCTTCGACCTGATCGACTTCGCGGCCTTCGATATCCACATTCTCGAGCGACCGGGCGCCGCCGAGGAATTCCCCGAGGACATCGTTGCGCGTGCCGGGGAACGCTTCGCCGCGATGGACGACGCGCGGCGGGAGCAACTGGCCGGGAACGTGGTCTACGGGCTGCCCGGCGCGGCCGAGCGGTTCACGCTCGAGGATGTCCGCCAGCACCTTGCCGAATACGACCGGATCAGCGCAGAGCAATTGCGCGGGCATCTGGTGGATTTCCTGTCCGAAGTCGCCCCGGTCGCGCAATCGCTGGGGCTGCGCCTGTGCTGCCACCCCGACGATCCGCCCTTCCCCTTGCTGGGGCTGCCCCGCATCGTGTCGACCGAGGCCGACTACGCCGCCCTGATGGCGGCCGTGGACATTCCTGCCAACGGAATAACCCTGTGCACGGGCAGCTTGGGCGCGCGCCCGGACAATGACCTGCCCGCCATCATGCGCCGGCTTGGGGATCGCGTGCATTTCCTGCACCTGCGCAACGTCACCATCGAAGGCACCGAGATCCGCAATTCCTTCTACGAGGCGATGCATCTCGAAGGCGGCACCGACATGGTGGCGATGATCCAGGCCGTGCTGGCCGAGGAACGCCGGCGGCGTGCAGAGGGCCGGGCGGACTGGAGCATCCCGTTCCGCCCCGATCACGGGCAGGACATTCTCGATGACCTCACGCGCAAGGCACAGCCGGGCTACCCCTCGATCGGCCGACTGCGCGGCCTTGCGGAACTGCGGGGGATCATGACGGCGCTGGAGCATCCGCTGGTGGCGCCCGGCTCATGACCCGCCGTTCCGCAGCAGCAGTCCTGCCCTCCTTGATGCCGCGTGACGGCATGTCCGCCGCGGTCGCGGCCGAGGTGTGGCCATGAACCGGTTCGTTGCCATCGGCGAATGCATGACCGAACTGTCGGCGGCCGGAACCCCCGACCTGATGCGCGTCGGCGTCGCGGGCGATACCCTGAACACCGCGTGGTATGCGCGCGCCGCGTTGGCCGCCGATTGGACGGTCGACTACGTGACGCGCCTCGGGACCGATCCGTTTTCCGACCGCATCTTCACCTTCCTCGCCGACAACGGCTTGGGCACCGCCCATATCGGCCGCGACAGCGGCCGCGGTGCCGGGCTCTACGCGATTTCGCTGGAGGATGGCGAACGGAGCTTCACCTACTGGCGCGACCGGTCGGCGGCCCGCCTGTTGGCGGATGACGCGGGCTTCCTCGCTAGCGCGCTGGAGCGCGCGGGGTTGATCTACATCTCCGGCATCACCCTGGCTATCCTGTCGCCCGAGGCGCGGGCGCGCCTGCTGGAGGCGCTTGCCGCGGCCCGCCGTGCCGGCGCGCGCGTCGCCTTCGACTCCAACTATCGGCCGCGCCTGTGGGAGACTGTCGAGACGGCCCGTGCCGGCATGCTGTCGGCCCTGTCGCTGTGCGACATTGCGCTGCCGAGCGCCGAAGACGAGGCGGCGCTGTTCGGCGACGATGACCCGCAGGAGATCGTCGCGCGCTACAAGGCCGCCGGCGTGCGCGAAGGCGTGGTCAAGACCGGCGGGGCAGAGGTGCATTGGTGGGCCGAGGGTGGCATCGGCGGCACGATCGCGCTGGACCGGGCCACGCCGGTGGACACGCCCGGCGCCGGCGACAGGTTCAATGGCGGCTACTTGGCCGCGCGCCTGTCCGGCGCGGACCCGGACCAGGCCATCGGCTTTGGTCACCGGGTGGCAAGCACCGTCATCGCGCGGCATGGTGCGCTTGTGCCGATGCCCGAGATCGCGGCCTTGCCCGCCCCGGCCTCCCGCCAAGCCCCGCACCAGGCGGGGCGCGCAGGTTTCCGGTCCGACGCGGACACGGCGGCCAAGGACGATTGAGTGCGTCCTGACGCGTAGCTGCACCGTGACGCGCGCGCCCTGCGGTGCCCTGATCTGACCGCGGGGGGGCAAGTCGCTTGCGCTGAGGCCCCCGCGACCAATTGGGCATGGCGACGGCGGCGAAGGCGGCGAGGGCAGGCAACGCTGGGCCGCGCCGGACTGTTTGCGATGCCCGGCCGGTGACCCCGGCAAGCACCCCTGCGCGACCGCACATGACGCACCCTGATGCCGGATGACCGGCAA
>JAOARA010000329.1 GCA_025211115.1 Roseicyclus sp.
GGCGCGAAACTGATCCGCGTGCCCTGCATCACCTCGTTGGGGTCAAGCCGCCCCTGCGGCGCAGAGGCCAGCGACCGCTTGGCCGACTGCGCCTGGCTGGCGCCGGCGCCATGCACGCCGAAAAACCCGGTTTCCTCGCAGAAGCGGCGAAACGTCCATTCGGGGTCGATGCCGAGGTAGCGCGCATAGGACCGCACGTAGCCCGCGATGAACCCCTGCGAGGCGAAGGCACCCACGTCGCCATTCTCGATGGCCGCGATATAGGAGGCGCGGATCTTAAGGTCGCGTTCCACGTCGAGCAGGGATTTGCCCTGCGTCGCCCGCTCGCCGCGCAACAGGTCGCCCAGCGGAACGTCGGTCACGTCATAGCCGTCGAACGCGCCCGGCGCAGCGGATGCGCCCGCCGCGGCAGACCCCGCCGAGCCCGCTCCCGCCATGGCGTGCGTGCCGTCGGTAAACTGACCCTGCTCGTCGCTCATCAAGCGCCTGCCCCTACATCGGCTGCGTCTGCGCCCATCATCTTGTGGGTCGGACGCCGCCATTGCCTACATGTCACCCTATCCGGAAATGATTCCCCAGTCACGTCCGGATTAAGACGGGATTAACATGTCATGGCGCAGCTTGGCACCGGGATAAATGCTCAGGCGGACAACTCGGCGCGATTCAGCGCACAATGGCTCCAGAGCGCGTCCATCGCATGCACAAGCGCATCGACCGACTTCGGATCATGCACCGGCGACGGCGTGAAACGCAGCCGTTCGGTGCCGCGCGGGACGGTCGGGAAGTTGATCGGCTGAACGTAGATGCCGAACTCCGACAACAGCATGTCCGAGATCTTCTTGGTATGGACCGGGTCGCCCACGATCACCGGCACGATGTGGCTGCCGTGGTCGATGATCGGCAGGCCAAGCCCCTTCAGCCGAAGTTTCAACACCTTGGCGCGCTCCTGGTGCAGGTCGCGCAAGCCCTGGTCGGTCTTCAGATGCCGCACGCTCGCCGCGGCCCCCGCCGCCACCGCGGGCGGGATCGAGGTGGTGAAGATGAAACCCGGCGCGTAGCTGCGCACCGCGTCGCACATCCGCGCCGAGGCCGCGATATAGCCGCCCATCACGCCATAGGCCTTGCCCAGCGTGCCGTTGATGATGTCCACCCGATGCGCGATCCCCAGCTTCTCGGAGACGCCACCGCCGCGGGGGCCATACATGCCGACGGCATGGACCTCGTCGAGATAGGTCAGCGCGCCGAATTCCTCGGCCAGCGCGACGATCTCCTCGATCGGGCCGAAATCGCCGTCCATCGAGTAGACCGATTCGAAGGCGATCAGCTTGGGCGCGGCCGGGTCGTCGGCCTCCAGCTTGGCGCGCAGATCGGCCAGGTCGTTGTGCTTGAAGATCCGCTTCGCGCCGCCGTTGCGGCGGATGCCCTCGATCATCGAGGCGTGGTTCAGCTCGTCCGAATAGGTGATGAGACCCGGAAACAGCTTGGGCAGCGTCGACAGCGTCGCGTCATTGGCGATATAGGCCGAGGTGAAGACAAGCGCGGCGTCCTTGCCGTGCAGGTCGGCCAGCTCGGCCTCCAGACGCTTGTGATAGACCGTCGTGCCCGAGATGTTGCGCGTGCCGCCCGAGCCTGCGCCGGTGGCCTCCAGCGCCTCGGTCATCGCGGTCAGCACGACCGGGTGCTGGCCCATCCCGAGGTAATCGTTGCCGCACCAGACGGTGATGTCCTGCTCGGTGCCGTCGGGCTTTTTCCACACGGCATGGGGAAACTGACCCTTGCGCCGCTCGATGTCGATGAAGGTGCGGTAGCGCCCTTCCTCGTGCAGACGGTTGATGGCTGCGTCGAGCGCTTGATCGTAGTTCACTGGCGGTCTCCCTTCCCCGGCCCCGGTCTCTCTTCGAGGGCGCGGCTCTTCAGACGCGTGCTGGTTGGTTCGCCAGACATATGCGCCACATTGCATATAAGCCAAGTTACAAATTGCCGCGCGCCCGACCTTGACCTGAATCAAGCGCCGCATCCGCGGCCCCGGCTGGACAATCCCCGGTGCCCATAGTCATCTCCGTCACATCCCACCCCCCGGACCCGGAGGCCCCGTCCATGTCGCTCGACAGCATTCTAGCCCGTATCGACGCAGATCAACCCGCAGCCCTCGACCGGCTGTGCGATCTGCTGCGCATCCCCTCGATCTCGACCGACCCGGCCCATGCAGGCGACGTGCGCCGCGCCGCCGAATGGCTCAGGGACGACCTGGCGGGCATGGGCTTTGCCGCCGAGCTGCACGACACGCCCGGTCACCCGATGGTGGTGGGCCACATGGACGGGCCGGGGCCGCATGTCCTGTTCTACGGGCATTACGACGTGCAGCCGGTCGACCCGCTGTCGCTGTGGGACCGCGGCCCGTTCGACCCCCAGCTGCAGGAGACGCCCAGGGGCCGCGTGATCCGCGCCCGCGGGGCGGCCGATGACAAGGGCCAGCTGATGACCTTTCTCGAGGCCTGCCGCGCGACCCTCGCCGAGACCGGCGCCCTGCCCTGCAAGGTGACCGTCTTCCTCGAGGGCGAGGAGGAATCGGGCTCGCCCTCGCTGGTGCCCTACCTGCGGGAGCGCGGCGACGCGCTGAAGGCGGATCTCGCGCTGATCTGCGACACCGGCCTGTTCTCGGAGAGCGTGCCCGCCATCGTGACCCAGCTGCGCGGCCTGCTGGGCGAGGAGATCACCATCACCGGCCCGCGCATCGACCTGCATTCGGGGATGTATGGCGGCATCGCCATGAACCCGATCCGGGTTCTGACGAAAATCCTTGCCGGGCTTCATGACGAAACGGGCCGGGTGCAGGTGCCGGGTTTCTACGACGGGGTGGAGGAGCTGTCGCCAGAGCTTGCCGCGCAATGGGCGGGGCTCGGCTTCGACGAAGGGGCCTTCCTCGGCGAGGTGGGCCTGTCGCGGCCCGCGGGCGAAGAGGGCCGGACGGGGCTCGAGATGCTCTGGTCGCGCCCCACGGCCGAGGTGAACGGGATCACCGGCGGATACACCGGCGCGGGGTTCAAGACGGTCCTGCCCGCGCAGGCCACGGCCAAGGTCTCGTTCCGGCTGGTGGCGGGACAAGACCCTATGCGGTTGCGCGACAGCTTCCGGGCCTGGGTCGAGGCGCAGCTGCCGCCCGATTGCAGCGTCGCCTTCGCGCCCCATGGCGCGGCCCCTGCAAGCCGGATGGACATCTCGCACCCCGCCTTCGAGGTGGCGCGGCAGGCGCTGAGCGCGGAATGGCCCGGCGAGGCGGCCTTTATCGGCGGCGGCGGCTCGATCCCGGTGGCGGGGTATTTCAAGGAGATCCTCGGGATGGATTCGCTGCTGGCGGGTTTCGGCAAGGACGATGACGCGATCCATTCGCCGAACGAGAAATACGACCTGTCGAGCTTCCACCACGGCACCCGCGCCTGGGCACGGATCCTGACCGGCATCGCCGCGGGCTGACGGAGGGGGCGCGCCGCGCGCGCGGCGCGGGTGCGAATTTTCGTACGAAAATTCGGGTGCCCGTGGCGGGCGGTGCGCGCCAGATCCTGCGTGCCGCGCAACTGCAGGGGTGGGAGTCCGTATTTGGGGGAAGATGAAGGGGGCGGTCAGGCCGCTGCGGCGGGCGCCGTGCCCCGTGCCGGCCCGCGCCAGAAGCGGGTCATCATAAGCGCCGCCGCCACCGCAAGCCCGACGACGAGCCCCGCCCAGATGCCGGGCCCGCCGTAGCCCAGCGGGAAGCCGATGACCCAGGCCGCCGGCAGGCCGAGCCCCCAGTAGGCCAGCACCGCGTAGATCATCGGCACGGTGGTGTCCTGCGTGCCGCGCAGCAGCCCCAGCGCCATCACCTGCCCCGCATCGGCCAGCTGGAACAGCGCCGCGACCAGCAAAAGGCTTGTGCCGAGCGCGATGATCTCGGGGCGGAGCGGGTCGTTCGGATCGACGAAGAGGCCGATGAGCGGCTCGGGGATCAGCACGAAGCCCGCGACGGTGAGCGCGACCATCGCGCCCGAGAGGATCAGCGCCGCCAGTGCCGCCAGCCGCAGCCCGGCCCGGTCGCCCTGTCCCCAGGCACGCCCCGCGCGCACGGTGGCGGCCTGGCTCAGGCCGATATGGACCATGAAGGTGGTCGAGCAGATCTGCAGCGCGATGCCATGGGCGGCCAGCGGCAACGCGCCCAGCCAGCCCATCATCACCATGGTCGCCATGAACAGCCCCGACTCCGACAGGAGCGTCAGCCCGATCGGCCAGCCGAGGCGAAAGACCTGGCCCATCGCCTCCCAATCGGGGCGCCAGAACCGCGCGAAGAGCGTGTCCTGCACCAGGTCGCGGTGCAGCGCGGCATAGAGCGCGAGGACAAGCGCGATCAGCGCGTGCGTGCCGACCGAGGCGATGGCCGCCCCCGCGATGCCCAGCTCGGGCGCGCCGAGATTGCCGAAGATCAGCACCCAGTTGATCCCCGCGTTCAGCACCGCCCCCGCCAGCGTCGCCCAGAGCACGATCCGCGCGTGATCGAGCGCCGAGAGATGGCTGCGGAACACCGTCATCAGCACCGCTGGCGCAATGCCCCAGCCCGCGATGCGCAGGTAGAGCTGGGTGTTCGCGGCCACCGTCTCGGTCTGGCCGAGCGCCAGCAGGATCGCCCCCGAGAACCAGAAGACCGGCAGGACCAGCGCCGAGAAGATCAGCCCGATCCAGAGCCCCATGCGCGTGATGCGCCGCACCTGCCGCCGGTCGTCATTGGCGGCCGCCGCGGCCACCATCGGCATAACGGCCAGCCCGAAGCCCATCCCCAGGATCAGCACGACGTGGAAGAACGACCCGCCGAGCGCCACCGCGGCCAGCTCCTCGACGCCGTACCAGCCCATCATCACCGGGTCGGTGAGCGTGATCGCCACTTGCGCCAACATGCCGCCGATCAGCGGCAGGCCGAGGCTCAGGGTCGCGCGCAGGTGGTGGGAGAGCGTCGTCATCCCCTGCCC